>DBCI01000012.1:0-1645 GCA_002292975.1 Polynucleobacter sp. UBA962
CCGCGCATTGCATGAAAGGCAACGGGTCGACCGGTCACAGTGTTGTGTTTATGACCAAATGAATCGGTCCATGCGATGGGTAACTCAAAGGCCTGCTGAAATGCGGTATGCGCCATTTCTTTTGCCAGCAAGCGAATACGCTCAGCCGGTATGGAGGTAATTTTTGCGGCCCACTCGGGTGTACATGCCTTGACCTGGCGGCGCAGTAACTCAAAAGCAGGGGCAACTCGTTTACCTTGATGTGGGCCGGCGCCCATGACAAACTCGCCACTTAATGCGGGCTTTACGGTCTGATCAAAGCAAGGCTTGGCGCTTTGTGTGTTTTGATCCCACACGTATTTATTGTGCGGAATATCGGTATTGATTGGATCACTGTCGGGATCAAACAAGAAGAGCCCCTCTTCAGGACCAGGCTCAAGACAAACTAATTGCGCAGAGTTGGTATAGCGTGACAAGAACTCATGATCAACGGTATTAGCAGCAATTAACTCGTGCATCAAGGCCATAAAGAGGGCGCCATCGGTACCGGGCTTAATGGGTATCCATTCATCGGCAATGGCTGAGTAGCCTGTGCGCACAGGATTGATAGAAATGAAACGGCCACCATTACGCTTGAACTTGGATAAAGCAATCTTCATGGGATTGCTGTGATGGTCTTCAGCGGTACCAATCATCACAAATAATTTAGCCTGCTCTAAATCGGGTCCACCAAACTCCCAGAAGCTACCCCCGATGGTGTAGATCATGCCGGCAGCCATATTGACCGAGCAAAAGCCGCCATGCGCTGCATAGTTAGGCGTACCAAACTGGCGTGCAAATAAACCGGTGAGGGCCTGCATTTGATCGCGACCTGTGAATAGCGCAAATTTTTTGGGATCGGTCTCGCGGATCTTCGCTAAACGAGTGGCTAACAGATCAAAGGCCTCTTCCCAGCTAATCTCCTCGAACTCTGATGCGCCTCGATCAGCACCTGCTTTGCGTAACAGTGGCTTCGTGATCCGGGCAGGGGATTTCTGTTTCATGATGCCCGATGCACCTTTGGCACAAATGACCCCTTGATTAAGGGGGTGCTCTGGATTGCCATCAATGTAAACCAACTCGCCATCACGCAGATGCGCACGAATACCGCAACGGCAAGCACACATATAACAAGTGGTGGTCTTTATTTCAGTAGCAGGCCCAACCTTGGTAATGGGATCGTGGATTGGATCAGACGAGAATATTTTGAACATGATTAAGATGAAATGAAGGTAGAGGGCATTATTCCCTAATTTTTAGCTAAGTGCAGAGCAAGCGCAGTCGAGGCAAGACGCGAGAAGATAGAGTCGGAGCGCGAGGTCAATATGATTGGGACACTAGCACCCAAAATCACGCCAGCGCACTCGGCACCTCCCAAATAAACTAGTGCCTTATACAAAATATTACCCACCTGAAGATCAGGTACCAATATTAAGTCGGGGTCACCCGAAACCGAAGACATAATCCCCTTGGTCTTTGCAGAGATTGCAGAAATAGCATTATCAAAACCAAATGGTCCCTCGATTAGGGCGCCTGGATAAATCGCACCGTTTCGATGCTCTTCTACCAATGCATGTGCATCCGTAGTTGCTGGCATGGCTGGATTAACAACTTCTGTAGCAGCAAC
>DBCI01000012.1:1726-2664 GCA_002292975.1 Polynucleobacter sp. UBA962
AATATGTTTCTTCTGGGCAAGGTCTGGGGCAATATTCACTACGCAATCACTAATACCCAAAAGTTTTGGATAAGTCTTGATATCAAATAAAAATAGATGGCTAATGCGACTTTGGGTTCGTAGACCATCGCGACTCACTACGGATGCCATAAGCTCTTCAGTATGCAAAGAGCCCTTCATCAGAGCACCAAAGACACCTTCCCGAGTAAGCTGAACAGATTTCTTGGCCGCTTCAATGGGATCTGAAGACGTATTGATGATTTCAATACCGGCTAGATTAATTTGCGCATCTTTTGCAAGTTGCTCAATCTCAACTTTTGGACCAATTAAAACCGGTATGCAGAGTTGCTGCGTAACAATATGCGCAACGGTCTCGAGTGCTGGGACACTGAGGGGATAAACCACCCCCAGCTTTGTCTGAGTTTTAACGCCGTCAATCAGTTTTTGCAGATGCGGATAAGAGGGTTTGGTCATACTTAGTGGAGGGTAGCGCTAATTTTCTCGGCCGCAAGTAAAAGCTTAGGAATATATTCCATCGCTTGATTTAAGGGTAGGCGGGCAGTCGCTGCATGAATCGCAATCGCTGCGACCACCTCACCCGACTGATCTTTTACAGGAACAGCAACACAGGATACGCCCAAGACGTATTCTTCGTTATCAACCGCATAGCCATTGGCAGCAATGCGATCGAGTTCTGATAGAAGGACATCGCGATCCACAATCGTACGGTGCGTAAATTGCTCAAGGGGTAAGGTGTCTACTAATTTAGTGCGCTCATCTTTAGGCTTATAGGCCAAGAGTAATTTACCGCTTGCACTGCAGTGGGGCGGCAAGACTGTGCCAGGGGGCAAGTGCAAACGTAAGGGCCAATTAGCCTCAACCCGATCTAAGTAAAAGAGCTCTCCCCGACGGAGGATGGCTAAATTACAGGTTTCTTT
>DBCI01000002.1:0-1375 GCA_002292975.1 Polynucleobacter sp. UBA962
TGCCTGGCAAAATATATGACAGTAATCGTTTTAGCCTTCATGCCTGCCTCAGTCGATTAGGTTTTGAGATCATGGACTGCGGTATCGTCCGTGATACTCCAGAGGATCTTCGACACGCATTTGCATCAGCCTCACAAAAAGCAGATGTCATTATTTCATCAGGTGGAGTATCGGTGGGAGAGGCTGACTTCACCAAACAAATAATGGACGAGTTGGGGGAAGTCGGGTTTTGGAAGATTGCAATGCGCCCAGGGAGGCCCATGGCTTTTGGCAGTCTCAAACCGATTAGCCCAAAGACAAGCCCTACGGTATTTTTTGGTTTACCAGGCAACCCCGTTGCTGTAATGGTGACCTTTTACCAATTTGTGCGGAATGCCCTCTTACAGTTAAATGGCGCCCTGAAGCCTGAAATTCCTCTTGTCTTGGTCCAATCTGCCGAAGCGATTCGGAAGAAATCCGGTCGTACGGAATTCCAACGAGGAGTTTTATTTCGGAATTCAGAGGGTAAATTATTCGTCAAATCAACCGGTAGTCAGGGTGCCGGCATCTTGCGCTCGATGAGTGAGGCTAATTGCTTCATGATTCTTCATCACGATCAAGGCAATATTGCCCCCGGCGACTGGGTGGATGTAGAGATTTTTGATGGACTGCTTTAAGATTGCAGGATCATGAAATTTACTAAAAAAGAAATTGTCTTCTTAGACCCCATGCATACCGCCAAAACTCTGGTTTTGGTCTATCTGTGCTTCTCCGTGCCTATCGTTCTATTAGCTCTTTTTGTGGCTTTTATTCGGGAGGGGTCGATGCCAGGATTTACCGTAATCTCAGCGCTGATTTTGAATGCTGTGCTTGGCTTTGGGCTCCTGTGGATCGCGTGCAAAGTCTATAACTGGGTTGCCGAGAAGTTCGGTGGTATTGAGTTAGCCCTAAAAGAACTGTCCGAAGAAACTGACGATATTCGATAAGGCAGCTTGGATCTGCCTTATTTTTTCCAGAGTTCGCTATTAATTAAGCTCGGAGGCCTCTCGCCAGCTAATGCCGCTCGTAAATTACGAACTGCTAGATCAATCATAGCGCGCCGCGTCTTCTCGGTCGCACTGGCAATATGGGGGGCTAAAACCACATTACTTAATTTCAATAGCTCAGGATGAACCTTTGGTTCTCCCTCGTATACATCTAAACCAGCAGCAAAGATTTGTTTTGCCTTGAGAGCCGCGGCTAGGGCAGCATCATCCACAATACCACCGCGGGCAATATTGACTAGGGTCGCTGTAGGCTTCATGAGAGCAATCTCTTTTGCACCAATCAGATGGTGACTTTCAGCCGAATAAGGAACAACTAATACGACGTGATCTGCCTCGCGCAATAAGGTTTC
>DBCI01000002.1:1458-2588 GCA_002292975.1 Polynucleobacter sp. UBA962
TTCATGCCAAAACCAAGGCCACGTTTCGCAATTCCTTGTCCGATCCGACCCATGCCAATAATGCCAAGGGTGGTGTGATGTAAATCCATTCCCAATGGATTATGAACAATGGACCATTTATCCCAGTGTCCATTCCGAATCCAATGTTCAGACTCTGTCATACGGCGGGCAGTAGCCATCATCAGTGCAAACCCAAAGTCAGCCGTGGTGTCCGTTAAAACATCGGGGGTATTGGTCGCCATAACGCCTGCCGAGGTCATTGCAGGCACGTCAAAATTGTTGTACCCCACCGAGATATTGGCAGCAATTGTTAAGTTCTTAGCGTTCGCTAAGGCGTTTTGATCAATACGCTCACTACCGGTGACTAAGGCACCACTAACCCGTTCTAAGTGCTGGCGTAGTTCGTCTGCAGTAAAGACCTCGTCAGCCTGATTGGATTGAACATCAAAGCTTTCTTCTAGCTTTGCTAAGGCATCGGGGAAAATAGCTCTAGCAACAAGGATTCGTGGTTTTGTGGTCATAAGATTAAATGAAAATAAGGTAAAAACGCTTGGAAGCAAAACTTTACACCATTTGGGCTAAAATCAATTCAGCAGGCTATTCTGCAGAATTACTTGAATCTATCCTTAATTACATGTCGTAGAGCAAAGCCATGACTTACGTTGTTACTGAATCTTGTATTCGTTGCAAATACACCGATTGCGTGGATGTTTGTCCGGTTGACTGTTTTCGTGAAGGTCCCAACTTTTTAACCATCGATCCAAATGAGTGCATCGATTGTGCTGTTTGCGTTCCTGAATGCCCTGTGAATGCAATTTATGCAGAAGATGATGTGCCAGGTGATCAGCAGCAATTTATCAAAATGAATCTTGAACTTGCCAAACAATGGCCATCCATCACAAAATCAAAGGCACCATTGCCCGATGCCGACGATTGGAAAGATGTAAAAACTAAGCTTGAGCATCTCGAAAAATAGTCCTTCATAAAGCAGTCTTCATTAATTTAATTTCTATGCGCCAATTTCATGAGTTAATGCGCCACGTCCTTGATCATGGGGCAAAGAAATCAGATCGGACTGGGACGGGCACTTTATCGGTCTTTGGTCATCAAATGCGCTTTGATTTATCAGC
>DBCI01000002.1:2615-7066 GCA_002292975.1 Polynucleobacter sp. UBA962
GGCTTTCCGCTCGTCACCACCAAAAAGTTGCATCTCAAGTCAATTGTGTATGAACTCCTTTGGTTTCTGAGTGGTAATACCAATAATCAATGGCTCAAAGAGCGTGGTGTCTCGATCTGGGATGAATGGGCAGCTCCTGATGGTGATCTCGGTCCTGTGTATGGTTATCAGTGGCGCTCTTGGCCTGCGCCAAATGGGCAACATATTGATCAGATCCAAGAAATTATTCAGACGATCAAAACAAATCCGGATTCGCGACGCATCATTGTGTCTGCGTGGAATGTGGCTGATATCCCGAAGATGGCATTAGCGCCCTGCCATGCCTTCTTTCAGTTTTATGTCGCTAGCGGTAAACTTTCCTGCCAACTCTATCAACGGAGTGCCGACATTTTCTTGGGCGTACCATTCAATATCGCCAGCTATGCCTTGTTAACCCACATGGTTGCTCAACAATGTAATCTCGATGTAGGTGATTTCATTTGGACCGGCGGTGATTGCCATCTGTATAGCAACCACCTAGAGCAAGTGGAACTCCAACTATCTCGCATGCCTTACCCCCTTCCTCAATTAAAAATTCATCGTAAGCCCGATAGTATTTTTGACTACCAATTTGAGGACTTTGAAATTGTGGGTTATGAATCCCACCCTCACATCAAAGCCCCTGTTGCGGTTTAAGCGAACTTACTAATGAGCATGCCAGCCATTTCCATGATCGTGGCGCGTTCACGCAATCATGTCATTGGTAAAGATAATCAGATGCCGTGGAAGATCTCGGCTGATTTACAGTTCTTCAAAAAAGTCACCATGGGATACCCCATTATCATGGGTCGCAAAACCTGGGAATCGATTGGTAGGCCTTTGCCTGGTAGACGAAATATCGTAGTGAGCCGGAATGTTAATTACCTAGCGCTTGGCGCTGAATTAGTTGGTTCACTTGAGCAAGCCTTGGACTCATTAAATGAATTTAAACGTGTCTTTGTCATTGGTGGTCAACAACTTTTTAATCAGGCCTTCCCGCTAGCGGATGAACTATTCATTACGGAGATTGAGTTACAGGTTGATGGTGACACCTATTTTGAGATTCCAGATCCAAGCGATTGGCAAGAAATCGATCGGGTTCAAGAAAAAGAAGGTGAGATTGAATTTGCCTATGTGACTCTTCGACGAAAGGCAGTCTGATTACTTTCCACCAATCGTCATTGAGCCCAGCAAAATTGATCCGGTCTCTTTAGTTCCCCGAATAATCGTGTCATCGCCCACCGCCTGAATATCCATCAACATTTCTTTTAAGTTACCAGCAATGGTAATTTCTTCTACTGGATGTTGGATGATGCCGTTTTCGACCCAATAACCAAATGCCCCACGTGAGTAATCACCCGTCACGTAGTTCACTCCTTGACCCATCAACTCAGTCACCAAAAGACCGGTACCCATTTCCTTTAATAGGCCAGGTAAACCTCCCGAAGGAGTATGCATACTATGTAACTTCAGGTGATGCGCGCCACCTGCATTTCCTGTTGTTTGCATACCCAATTTTCTGGCTGAGTAGGTCGATAAGAAGTAGCCTTGTAATTCTCCTTTGGATATCACCGACCGAGCTTTAGTGCGAACACCCTCTTCATCAAACGGTGCGCTGCCACTCATTCGCTTTAGGTGGGGCAACTCAAAGAGATCAATATGCTCTGGCATTACTTGCTTACCTAGGCTATCCAGTAAAAAACTGGAGCGTCGATATAGAGCGCCGCCTGAGCTAGCCTGCACTAGTGAACCGATTAAGCCCACAGCAATTGGGGCCTCAAAGATTACTGGGCAGCGACGGGTTGTGAGTGATTTTGCATGTAACTTGGCTAAAGCGCGCTCGGCGGCATAACGACCAATCAATGCGGGGTTTGCTAATTCACTCGCAATGCGCGAAGTGCTATACCAATCATCGCGCTGCATCGAACTAGAATTTTTTGCCGAACTCGCGATCGGTGCGCAGGATATAAAATGCCTTGAATAGGGATACCCCCCCATGAATCCATTGCTCGTGCCCAGCATAAAGTGCGCCTGATGGGCAGATACCGATGCACCATCACTGTTCTGAATTGCTTTATCGACTGCAAATGCTGCTTTTTCTGCTTTGCGCGCGATCTGAATCGCCTCTTTGGTATCAAGATCCCATGGATGAAATAAATCAAGGTCTTGGGGGTTCTGCTCCAAGAGATCTGCCTGTGCTAAACCAGCACAGTCATCTTCTGCAGTATGTTGAGCAATATGAAAAGCTGCCTCTACCGTTAAACGCAATGAGTCAGGAGAGAAATCACTGGTACTGGCGTTGCCGCGACGCTGCCCTAGATAGACACTGACACCTACTTGCTTATCAACGCTTTGTTCAATAGTTTCTACTTCACCCTTGCGGACCGTTACGGATAAGCCCTGACCCTCAGAGATTTCTGCGGCAGCATCTGATGCCCCAATGCGCTTGGCTTCTGCCAAAATAAAGTCAATAATGATCCTAAATTGATCGGGGGAATATGCAAACATTCCTCAATGATAGCTAGAATATGAACATGAAGCAGCAAAACCCTTTTCATCGTAATAGCCCTAATGAGGTAAAGATTGGCTTAGTATCGATTTCCGATCGAGCCAGCCAAGGGGTATATGTGGATGAGGGTATCCCCTCCTTAAAAAATTGGCTTGGTCGGGTGATTACTACCCCTACAGTTTTTCATGAGCGCCTTATCCCTGATGAGACCGAGCACATTACCTCCTCATTAATTGAGCTGGTTGATGAGCTGGGATGTGATTTAGTATTCACCACAGGTGGCACGGGCCCCTCCCGCCGAGACCTTACACCGGAGGCTACCTTAGAGATTGGAACTCGAGAGATGCCTGGCTTCGGAGAGCAGATGCGACAAATTAGCCTTCGTTTTGTACCCACCGCCATTCTGTCTCGACAAGTGGCTGTATTGCGCGAGATTGAGAATCATGCTGCATTAATCATGAATCTCCCCGGTCAGCCAAAGTCCATTCAGGAAACCTTGGAAGGTTTAAAAGATGCTGAGGGCAAGGTACTTGCTCATGGTATTTTTGCAGCCGTGCCCTACTGTATTGATCTAATTGGTGGGCCGTTTATTGAAACCGACGAAGCAATTGTGAAAGCCTTTCGTCCCAAGAAAAAGAAGTAGCCCAAATATTTAAATTGATCTCTTTTTCTTACTCGTTTTGAGAGGGGATAAAAAATCGTTCCCGATAATACTTAAGCTCTTCAATTGATTCCATAATATCTGCTAAGGCAGTATGTGCTTGTTGCTTATTAAACCCTTTTACAATCTCAGGTTGCCAACGTTTACAAAGTTCTTTAATAGTGGATACGTCCACATTCCGATAATGAAAATAAGCCTCTAACGTTGGCATATAGCGCGCCATGAACCGTCGGTCTTGGCAAATTGAGTTCCCACACATCGGCACGGTGTTGGCTTTGACATACTGCTTCAGAAAAGTGATGCACTGCTCCTCTACAGCCCCCTCATCTAAATTCGATGCCTTAACCTTGTCTACTAAACCCGACTTGGTATGAGTACCAGTGTTCCAGGCATCCATACCAGCCAAAACCTCATCTGTTTGATGAACGACCCATACTGGCGCAGTGGCAATGATATTGAGATGGGCGTCGGTCACAATCATGGCAATCTCTAGAATACGGTCAGAATCAGGCTTTAATCCCGACATTTCCATATCTACCCAAATCATGGGCTCGGTCTTATTGCCAGATACCTTATTTTCAGTACTCATCTTTATAATAACCCTATGACCTTTACATATCTATTTATTCTGGCTTTAGTTCTGAGCGTTGGCTTACGCCACTGGTTAGCCATGCGCCAAATTCGCCATGTCGCCAATCATCGCGCTAGTGTACCTAATGAATTCGCTCATACGATCAGTTTAGTAGATCATCAAAAAGCAGCCGACTATACGATTGCTAAATTGCGTCTTGGTCTAACCGAGAATTTCGTTGCCGCCTTTATATTAATTGCATTCACGTTATTAGGCGGCCTAGAACTTCTCAATCAAACCCTACTCGGTCTTTTAGGCCCTAGCATTTTGCAACAAATGGCTTTGCTCGTATCTATTTTTCTAATCTCCGGCATCTTAGATTTACCATTTACCTGGAAAAAGCAATTCGGTATTGAGGCTGCCTATGGTTTTAATCGCATGACCCCCAAGCTCTTTTGGCTGGATATGATCAAAGGTATCGCATTAGCCTCCGCCCTTGGGCTTCCTCTTCTCTGGTTGGTCTTGGAGTTAATGTCTAGTAGTGGGCCCTTATGGTGGTTATGGACTTGGATCGTCTGGACAGTGTTTAATGCCCTGCTTCTTTGGTTATTCCCGACCTTTATTGCACCCCTATTCAATAAATTTAAGGCTCTGGAAGAGGGGCCCTTAAAAGTACAAATTGAGCATCTTTT
>DBCI01000002.1:7133-7842 GCA_002292975.1 Polynucleobacter sp. UBA962
CACGGCAATGCCTACTTTACGGGTATTGGCAAAGCAAAAAGGATCGTATTCTTTGACACCTTGATTGATAAACTGGAGCCCTTAGAGGTTGAGGCAGTGCTTGCGCATGAGCTTGGTCACTTTAAACGTCAACATATCCGCAAGCGTTTACTAGTCTCCTTTGCACTGAGCTTTGTCATGCTCGCTATTTTGGGCTGGGTAAGCTCACAGCCATGGTTCTATTTGGGTCTTGGAGTCACCCCCAACCTCAATGGCTATAACGGCGGTCTTGCATTGGCGCTCTTTATGTTGGTAGCCCCTGTATTTAGTTTCTTCTTTACCCCACTAGCAAGCTTGGCTTCCCGCAAACATGAATACGAAGCCGATCATTTTGCTGCCCAGAAATCGTCTGCTAGCGCCTTAATCTCTGCCCTCGTAAAACTCTATCAAGACAATGCTTCGACCTTAACCCCAGACCCGCTCTACACCGCGTTCTATAGCTCCCATCCTCCTGCGCCCCTGCGGATTGCGCATTTACAACGATTTGCATGAGCGGTGTTTGCTGATGGGCCAATTTCGTGCCCTGCTAAGTGCTTCCTACGGCAGACATTACTTAGCGCAAACTATTCAGGCGGATGGCTCTCATGCTGGGCCCTTAATACAAGTAAGCACCCCAGGCAAGCGCCACGTTGGCGCAGTAGGAGATCAATTAATCCTGGAAGAAACGGGG
>DBCI01000002.1:7917-14721 GCA_002292975.1 Polynucleobacter sp. UBA962
AAATCAATTGCAGCGAATGTGGATCAAATTCTGGTGGTTCTTGCAACTGCCCCTGCTTTCTCACCAGATCTATTGGGACGCGCTGTTGTTACTGCTGAACTCGACCAAATTGAACTACGCATCATCCTGAATAAATGCGATCTGCAGGATCAATTAACGATTGCGCGACGAGGTCTTGTTCCATACCAAAAAATGGGCTATCCCGTTCACGAAGTCTCCGCTAAATTTGATCCACTATCACTCGAGGAACTTCAGCCATTCTTGAAGGGTAAGGTATCCGTATTGGTCGGGCAGTCTGGAATGGGTAAATCGACTCTGCTAAATAGCTGGGTTCCAAATGCAGCAGCTCTTACCCAAGAGTATTCTTTAAAATTAGATAGCGGCAAACACACCACCACAGCATGCCGTTACTTTGATTTACCCGAGTGGTCTCGCAATCAAGCGCATTTGGGTGGACTAATTGACTCCCCTGGTTTTCAGGAATTTGGTCTGGCCCATCTCTCTGAAAGTCAACTCCAGAACGCCTTTCGCGAGTTTAAACCCTTACTCGGTAAATGCCGTTTTCATAATTGCAAGCATGATAGTGAGCCTGGCTGCGTCATCCAAGAGGCCGTTCTTGCTGGGGAGATTGCTGTAGAACGTTTAGCGCTTTTCAAACAATTACTGTCTGACTCCAAAACGGCGGACACTCAACTGCAAGGTTTCAGCCAAGCCAAAGAGCGATGGTCAACATCGCCAAAACCACCATACAAACGATGATAGCTCGCCATACTAAACCGATGGCAGATCGCATAGACCGCTCGCTCGGCTCGTTTCCTATCTCATAGACGGGCGGCTCACCCGCCTCCGCTCTAGCAAGAGCCTCATCACTGCTGGCCTCGCGTAATGGCTCCCCAAGTCGAACGCCCAAAGCGCCACTACCGGATGCCAACAATACTGCACTGAGGGGATCTGACCACTTGCTCGTTAAATTACGCCAAGCATAAACTGAGTCTTCAAAGTTGCCCACAATGGCAAAACTCATGGCGCTTAAACGAACAGGTAGCCAATCCAAAATATAGAAGAAGTGTTTAGCTGCCTCGGATAAATTAAACCCATACTGCTCCCAACGCAAGGAGGCTTTATCCGCTAAGCGATACAGGACCACACCGGCAGGACCAATTGGCACTAGGAACCAGAAGAAAACTCCAAAAACATGGCGATGGGCACCAATGATGGCTTTCTCAAGTGCTAATGCAATTATCTCGGTCTCGGATAGATGCGCAACATCAATATCATCCCCTAGCCAATTTTGAAGGGCAATACGAGCTGCTGGTACATCATGATTTTGAATAGCCTCATGAACCTCTGTAAACGAATGGCTAAATTGTCTAAAGCCAAAAAAGAGATAAACAATAATGATGTTCCATACAAAAGCCAACAGAGGATGAACCACAAATGCCGCGATATAAATGATGAATACAAAAACGGTAGGTAGTCCAAAGCCCACTAAGCAGGCTAGCCTAGCGCCTACTGGAGTAGCCCCATCAGCAGATTTGCCACCAAACTCTTTAGCAACCCAATCCAGCCAAACGGTACTCGTCCTCCGAATCCAATGGGATGCAGTAACAGGCCGATATTGCTCGGCAATCAGAGCGAAGAGAATTGAGAAAAAGGTCATGCTTTAAGAAGATGATATAGATTTCGTAACATACCAGCAGTTGCGCCCCAAATAAAACGATCCGCATAGGGCATTGCGTAAAAACGGCGTGAACCCTCTGGGCCATGCCAGACCCGAATCTCATGATTAGCAGGGTCCATTAAGAAGCGTAAGGGGACCTCAAATACATCCGCAACCTCAAAAGGATCTGGCCGATATTGAGGAATGGGCTTTACCAAAGCAACCACCGGCGTAACCTGATACCCCGAGACCGTTAAATATTCCGGCAATAAGCCAAGCACTTCAATGCTCTGACTTGGAAGCCCAATCTCTTCCTCGCTCTCCCGAATTGCAGTGGCAACAAGAGACTCATCGCCCTCATCCATCCGCCCCCCTGGAAAACTAATCTGTCCTGCATGGTCATGCAAATGATCCGTGCGCTGGGTTAATAGAACATGTAGGCCACTTGCCTGCATCACAAGAGGCATCAGAACGGCTGCTTTCGTAGTAATCCCCTGCTCGTGTTTACGCGTAATGATATTGCTGGCTAAGACATGACGGTTTTCATCGGTAATCTCTGGAGACCATATGGGTGCAGCTTTAAACTGAGCCCGAAGTCCACTCTCGCAACACAAGGTCTCTGGCACCGGCTTTTGATCAATACAACGACGATCAATGGGCACTAAACATGGATTAAATCCAGGTGGTGCCGCTAAGCTTTTTTTGAGAGAGTCCAGAGTGTTCGACATGGATCCATTTTAGGTGATTTAGACAAACAAAAAGGCGACCGAGGTCGCCTTAATGGGTGAAAGAGTAGATTACTCTGCTACTGTCTGAGTAACTGTTTCTTTAACGCGCGCCTTTAGCTTCTCTTTAATACGAGCAGACTTACCAGAACGATCGCGCAAGTAATATAACTTAGCACGACGCACATCGCCACGACGCTTCACTTCAATACTTGCAATTAATGGTGAATACGTTTGAAAAGTACGCTCCACACCTTCGCCCGATGAAATCTTACGCACGATAAAGCTTGAGTTCAGGCCGCGGTTACGTTTAGCGATTACAACGCCCTCAAAAGCCTGAGCGCGCTTGCGAGTACCTTCAACCACGTTTACGCTCACAACGACGGTATCGCCGGGAGCAAAACTTGGAATTGTTTTGTTGGCGGTTAGACGAGCAACTTCTTCTTGCTCGATTTTTTGGATCAAGTTCATTACTACTCCTTAGGCATCATGTTGGCGTTAATCCCGTGATCAATCAGCGGGCCCAATAGAGGATGCAGTTAAAACAATTCAGCTAAACCAAGACTCTTCATTACAAAGAGAGTTTCTTTAAAAAAAGCTCATCATCTTGATTTAACAACCCATTTGCGCGCGCAGCCTCAATGAGGTCCGGGCGACGCTTTAACGTCAGCTCCAAAGACCTTTGCCGACGCCAATCTAGTATTTTAGCGTGATGTCCGCCTAAAAGCACGTCTGGGACGCATAAATTTTCATAAAATTCAGGGCGAGTATAGTGGGGGTGGTCCAAAAGGCCATTGACAAAGCTATCTTGCAGGGCGGAGTTCTCATCCCCCAACACCCCTGGAATCAAGCGGATCATGGCATCCATAATGGCCATGGCAGGGATTTCGCCCCCGGAAAGCACAAAATCTCCAATGGAAAGCTCAAAATCTATATTGCGGTCAATAAAGCGTTGATCAACTGCCTCGTACCGTCCACAAATAAGGGTTAAATTGCTGTATTTGAGCATATCTGTCGCTAACTTCTGGGAAAATACCTTTCCCTGTGGGCTTAATAAGCAAACTGGTCCAGACGGAATCTGAGCTTTCTGATGGGAAGTTCGAATAGCAGCCAGAGTATCCTCCAAGGGTTTAATGAGCATCACCATGCCAGGACCACCCCCATAGGCCCGATCATCCACAGTTTTACGAGAATCTTCGCAAAAATCCCTGATATTCCATGTACTTACAGATGTAAGTCTTTGCTCACATGCGCGGCCTGTTACCCCGCTTTTTGTCAAAGCAGTAAACATTTCAGGGAAAAGAGTCACCACATCAAAGTGCATATAGGTCATTAAATCACTTACTCACTCCAATTGGGCTGCCAAGCAACCACAATGGTTCCAATACCTCCAGGATCGCTCGCCTGAAGATCGACTGACCTTACAAGGGCTGGTACAAAAGGAATTAATTCTTTGCCTACCGTCATGACGGGATGGGCCCCAAATTCAGAGATCTCATCCAGATATCCAAGTTGAGTACCCTCCTCATTAAGTACTCTGCATCCAATTAGATCAATCCAGTAATAGGAGTCTACCTCCGCCATAGGAAAGCTAGCTCTAGGCAGCTTTAGCGAAGATCCCTTTAATAACAAAGCGGCATCGCGATCCGTAATCCCATCAAGAACCATAATTACATATCCGCTATGTAATTTTGCTTGGGTCACCGTGTAAGTTGCATCGATGGGGGCTCCACGCGTGCCATCCCGTTGCACATAAATCTGCTTGCAATGAAGCAGTGCGATGGGGTCTTGGGAGTAAGGGCGAACCTTAATGTGTCCCTTTAGACCCTGGGCATCAAATACTTGCCCAAGTTCTACCAGATCAGAAGGAGGCTGATGACTCAAAACACCTCCATAAAAACTCATAAGCCAGTTAATTAGGCTGCGGGATGATCCTTGATCAAGCGCTTGACGGTTGGAGAGATCTGAGCCCCAACGCCAGTCCAATACGTTAAACGGTCTTGAGCAAGACGCATTGCCTGCTCCTTTTCAGATGCCTTGGGATTAAAATAACCCAAGCGCTCAATGTAATTAGAGTCGCGACGATTTTGTTTATCGGTAGCAACAATGCTATAAAAGGGGCGCTTTTTTGAACCGCCGCGTGCAAGTCGAATGACGACCATAGTTATTCCTTAAAATCCTAGTAAAACGGGTTAATTAATTGGTTAAATACATCGTTTCCCTGCCCAATTAGCTATTTCAAGCAGATTAATGCGATGCAAACTTCAGAAAACCTCATATTCTAGACGAAAACCCTTATAAACTCTAGACACCTTATGAAGATTTATCCGAGTAGGCAGTAAAAATATATATAAATCAATGACTTATAATGTACTAATGGCTAAGCAATTAATCCTGTCCTGCAAACGAATACAGCGAACTCTCTTTTTGATGGGTGGGGTCTGCTTATTAGGTGCTTGCGCCAATATCGTCCCTCCATGTGCTGGTAAAAATACCCCTCCCGCCACCGAGCTACAAGGAACGCACTGGGAACTATCTCGCTGGAATCTGCCACCGAATTCCATGGGCGAGGTTCGTCTGCGTTCTTTGCCTAATGATCAAGGTCAAAAAATTCAGGTGCAGTTCAGCGGCACTCGAATAAGTGGCTTTAGCGCCTGCAATCGCTTTACAGGTCAGCTCACAGAAGATAGTCGCGGCTTTTCAATCACACAAATTGCCACGACGCGGATGGCTTGCTTATCGATTCGAGAAGAGATCGAACGTGAATTTTTATACCTCCTAAATGATTACAGAACCATTGCACGCGATGGAGATCGTCTACTGATCATTGGCCCCAATCGGGAAGTCTTAAGTTTTTCTCAAATAAATCCCTCGTCAAAATGAACTCAACTTTTCGATCCAAATTTAGGTTTTGTGCTTTAGGAATATTTTTTCCGGGAACTGGCCTTAACTGTTTTTATCTCCAAGGGATTAAAAGTTTTTGGGGATGGATACAACTCGTTTCATTACTCGGCGGAGTAATGGGTTATTGGCTTTTGCAATTCAATACCGGATCATCTGGGGCTGCGTGGTTCTTAGTAGTCTTAGGGTTCATTGCCATCGAGGCAAGTTGGTTAACAACCATTGTGTTTGGTTTGCGCCCAGATGAAAAATGGGATTTACAGTTCAATCCCACCATCAGTGATCAAAAAACCGAATCGGGCTGGCCAGTCGTCATCACAGTGATCTTATCTCTCATCCTTGGTGCGGGAGTAATGATGACATTCTTGGCAGTAAGCTTTGAGCAGTTCTTCATTTATCAAATAGAAGAAGCCAGAAAAATTAGTCAGTAACTAAAGGCTATAAAGCTGCAGTTAACTCAGGAATTAAGGTAAATAAATCGCCCACTAAGCCGTAATCGGCTACACCAAAGATGGGCGCATCAGGATCTTTATTTATTGCCACAATAATTTTTGAATCTTTCATTCCGGCCAAATGTTGGATCGCACCTGAAATACCAACCGCAATATATAACTGAGGTGCTACGATCTTTCCAGTCTGCCCCACCTGATAATCATTCGGGACATAACCTGCATCTACAGCGGCGCGGGATGCCCCAAGGGCGGCACCCAATTTATCGGCTAGAGGCTCGATGAGTTCTTTGTATTTCTCAGCAGATCCTAAACCGCGTCCACCAGACACAATAATCTTGGCTGCTGCTAATTCTGGGCGATCCGACTTCGTCAGTTCTCGCCCCATAAATTGCGAGGCGCTGTATGGATCTACCGCTTGAATAGACTCGATAACAGCAGAGCCACCCTCAGACGCAGCCTCAAAATTTGTTGTTCGTACCGTGATGACTTTTTTGGGATCGCTTGATTGCACGGTCGCAATCGCATTACCTGCATAGATGGGGCGCTCATAGGTATCACTCGATACAACTTTAGTAATATCAGATATTTGCGCAACATCTAATTTAGCAGCAACTCGAGGCATCACACTTTTTCCATGTGCAGTTGCAGGGGCCAAGAAAAAATCATAATCCGCAGCCATAGAAATCATCTGTTGTGCCACGACTTCTGGTAGCTGATCCGTAAAGTGTTCCGCATCAGCATACAAAACCTTACGAACGCCAGCAATACATGCCGCTGCCTGAGCAATTGAACCAGCATTGCTACCAATTAATAAAAGATCCACGTTAGGACTGCATTGCTTAGCAGCACTCACGGCATGGTGAGTGGCGGCCTTTAAAGAATGATGGTCGTGCTCGACCAGAACTAAAGCAGCCATTTAGAGTACCTTTGCTTCATTTTTTAATTTATCGATCAAGCTAGCCACATCTGGTACTTTGATACCTGCGGTACGCTTTGGGGGCTCTTCCACTCTGATCGTTTTCAAACGAGGTGCAATATCAACCCCCAGATCCTCTGGCTTTAGAAT
>DBCI01000002.1:14804-22297 GCA_002292975.1 Polynucleobacter sp. UBA962
ATCCGTTGTAATCACTGCTGGTAAGGAAATTGATACTGTTTCAAGACCCCCATCCACCTCACGGGTCACCTGAGCCTTGCCATCCGCAATGCTTACTTTTGAAGCGAAGGTTGCTTGGGGTAGATTTAGTAAAGCAGCAAGCATTTGACCCGTCTGATTACTATCATCATCAATTGCTTGCTTACCCAAAATAATGAGCTGTGCTTGCTCTTTTTGATAAATTGCTTGTAATAATTTTGCGACTGCTAATGGCTGCAGTTCGGTATCCGTTTCGAACAAAATAGCACGGTCAGCCCCAATTGCTAGAGCAGTCCGCAAAGTTTCTTGACATTGTTGTGAGCCAGCCGAAAAAGCAATCACCTCAGTAACGATACCAGCCTCTTTGAGGCGGACAGCCTCTTCAACGGCGATCTCATCAAATGGGTTCATGCTCATTTTGACGTTCGCTATATCAACCCCAGATTGATCTGATTTCACACGTACTTTGACGTTGTAATCAACCACTCGCTTAACAGCCACTAAGACCTTCATTTGCTACCTTTATCTGTCAAATTAATGCCTATTTTATCGCTATTTAGAGCTCGGCCAAGGTCTTCAAATGGGCCGCGACACTCCTCCCTAATGCAGAGAGGTTATATCCACCCTCGAGACAACTGACAATTTTCCCCTCACATGTCTGATTAGCAACATTCATGAGCTGCTGTGTGATCCACACATAATCATCCTCTACTAAACCCATTTGACCCAAATCATCTTCCCGATGGGCATCAAAGCCAGCCGAGATCATGATCAATTGGGGTTTGAACGCTTGCAGACGCGGAATCCAAATCTTACTAATCATCTCTCGTACCACCTTGCCGCTTGTGCTGGCCGGCAAAGGAATGTTCACCATGTTGTCGCCGCCTTCCAAACCACTGTAGGGATAAAACGGATGCTGAAAGAAACTACACATGAGCACGTGGGGATCATCGATGAATGCCGCTTCAGTACCATTGCCATGGTGAACATCAAAATCAATCACAGCAACCCGATCGAGGTCATATTGCTCAAGTGCGTATCGTGTTGCAATGGCAATCGTGTTAAACACACAAAATCCCATTGAGCGATGGGGCTCTGCATGGTGTCCTGGTGGACGAATTGCGCAAAAGGCATTATTCACTTCGCCTTTCATCACTGCGTCTACCGCTGCAATAGCAGCTCCAGCAGCACGTAGGGAGACATTCCATGTGGCAGTGTTCATAATCGTGTCGCCATCGATCATGGCATAGCCGCTCGTTGGAGCTTTGCTTTTGATGAATGCCAGGTGGTCCTCACTATGCACACGGGTAATATCTGCCTCCGTCGCTAGTGGCGGGTCAATTCGTTTTAAATGGCCATCTAAACGACTCTGAATCAATTGGTCTTCAATCGCCTGAATGCGTTCTGGGCACTCGGGATGATGGCGTCCCATCTCATGCTTCATAAAATCAGGATGACTGATATAGGCTGTAGTCATTTGCTCGTCTCTCTTATATTTTGTATAAATTACTATTTTGCTCGCTAAACTAGCATCTCTATCAAAACTACTGATATCTTAGCGCTAACTTGAAAACACGATCCCATTTATCTCTGTTAGGACTGATCCTACTTTTGGGGGGCTGCGCTACCCCTCCTCTCAGCAGCCCCCCTACTTCTGCCATCAATAATCCTCCAAGCGCTCAAACGGAAGGATCCTTTACTCCATTGGAAAAGGTCTCAGAACTAATTGATTCACAGTCCGAAAAAAGCTATCAAGAACAGTTACGAGCATTCATTCTTGAGATCTCTTTAAGCCAAGCAATCCCTATAGAAAGTCTTGATCTGGGCCTTCGGGATAGTAAAAACTTAAGTCAAGTTAAGAAACTGGTGGCCCCTCCTCCGGTTACCTTCCAAAAAAATTGGCAGGTTTACCGCAGTCGCTTTGTAGAACCCATGCGGATTAGGGCAGGTCTTGCTTATATCGAACAAAATCGCCTAGCGCTGCAGGCGGCTGAGCAAGAAAGCGGGGTACCTTATCAGGTCATCGCAGCCATTATTGGCGTTGAGACGATTTATGGTCGCCAAATGGGTAACTTTAGAGTGAAAGACGTATTGACTAGTCTTGCTTTTGACTACCCAGAAGCACCTAATCGCTTAGCCCGACAAACTTTATTCAGGGATCAATTAAAAGATCTGGTTACCCTCTGTTGGCGGACTACAAATCGCAAACAGGAAGGTTTTAACCGTTGCTTAAATCAAAGCAGCTCTTACGCCGGTGCTATAGGTCTGCCTCAATTTATGCCTGGCAGTATTCTGCAATTTGCTAAAGATGGCGATGGCGATGGACTTATTGATTTGCGCAAAAGTAATCGAGATGCAATATTTAGCGTAGCTAACTTTCTTAAAGTACACGGCTGGCAAGCCGGTATGCCAATTTACTTTCCTACCATCAATCAAGAACAAACCCTTTCTAAAATAATGGAACTTGCGGATGGCCAGCCCATTGCTAAATTAACAGTGAAGCAATTAATCGAGTTAGGCATCCTAGAGCCTAAGCAAGGCGATCTTCTTCAAGGTGGGGTCGAGGCTGATAGCAAAGCCCTCATCGTAGATCTACCCTCTCCAGCTAAGGGAGAGGTGCCTCAGATTGAATATGTGGTGGGTCTTGCTAACTTTTTGAGTATTGTCAACTACAACCGTAGCTATTTTTATGCGCAAAGTGTTGCTGAGTTTGCAGAGGCGCTTGGCTACAGCAATAAAAGCGTCTTTCCTGTTCAGGAGCAAAGTACTTCAAAACCTGTAAAGGAGCAACAAAAACCAAAAAAACAGGAGAAGAAAGTAAAAAAGGTTAAGAAATCCGAGAAGCCGGCAGACTGAACCTATGCAGGAAAAACGCCTGTTGATAGATAACGGTCCCCGCGATCACACACAATAAAGACAATGGTTGCGTTCTCAACCGTGCGCGCCACTCGCAAGGCAATGACCAATGCGCCAGCAGCCGAGATGCCACAAAAAATACCTTCCTCTCTTGCCATGCGACGCGCCATTTCTTCAGCCTCAGCCTGAGTTACATACTCAATACGATCCACTCGTTCACCTTGGTATATTTTTGGAAGGTAGGCTGGTGCCCATTTACGGATACCAGGAATCTGCGAGCCCTCCTCAGGCTGCCCTCCAATAATTTGTATCTCGGGGTTCATCGACTTTAGGTAAGTGGAGACCCCAGTAATAGTTCCAGTCGTTCCCATCGCCGACACAAAATGAGTGATTGCCCCATGGGTATCGCGCCAAATCTCGGGACCTGTAGTTTCAATATGAGCTCGGGGATTATCTGGATTAGCAAACTGATCTAATAATTTACCGCGCCCTTCTTTTTGTAATTGCTCGGCATAGTCACGCGCCAACTCCATACCTCCAGAGCTTGAGGTCAAAATTAATTCAGCGCCATAGGCTGCCATACTTTGTCTACGTTCCAGACTTTGATTCTCGGGCATGACCAAAATAATCTTATAGCCCAACATTGCTCCAACCATCGCAATTGCAATGCCTGTATTGCCACTAGTGGCCTCAATCAAGGTATCCCCAGGTTTAATAACTCCACGTTCTTGCGCATGCAAGATCATGGAAAGTGCGGGGCGGTCTTTAACCGACCCCGCAGGATTGTTACCTTCTAGCTTACCTAAAATTAAATTGCCACGACGCTCGTTCTCAACACCTGGAATACGCTGCAAGCGAACCAAAGGAGTGTTTCCAATGGTTTGAGAGATCGTTGGATAGAGCGAATCTGGTGGCTTTGCTTGAGTCATGGGACCATTTTAGTCACAAGCAACTCAATAGGTAAATTTACTCAAAACCGCTTGCGCGTACTCGACCTCTCAGCCTCCGCCTGGGACGACTTAGCTTGGTTTTTAGTACTTTTTCGGCTTGAACGGGACTCTGAACGCGTATTACTTTTGGTCTCTCGATAGCCACTTTGGCCCTCTATCTTTAAGCCGTTTTCCATCAATTTACTTACTGATTTCTCGCCGATACCTCGCACCCGTGAATGCAAATCATAAGAGTCATAAAATGCACCACCCTTCTCTCGCTCAGTAATAATTGCTTTAGCTTTTGAGGGTCCCAGACCACGAATACTCTCTAACTCCGACTGACTGGCAGTATTTACGTTGACGGGGCCTGCATACACATGCTGCATAAAGAGTGGTGCAGTAAGGGCTAATGCAGTCATGCCAACAGCTAGTGTTTTGGCTAAGCTATTTTTTGATCCCTTAATAAGTGTTGATAAGTCCATATTTCCTCCATGATTGTTAATGAAATCTCTGTGACCAAAAGCCACAGCATTCCTCAACGCAAGGAAATAATTTATGTTGACTAAAAAACGGGTTTAAAGTGGGTTAGCTAGAAAATCAGAATTCTCTGACAGCCATGCCACGTAACGGCTGACACCTTCCTCAACATTTAGGAAGTCTGCTGCATAACCAGCAGCGCGCAAGTGCGTGAGATCGGCTTGGGTGAAGCACTGATACTTTCCACGCAGGTCATCTGGAAATGGAATGTACTGAATCAAGCCTGCTTTTACTAACTCTGTCAAAGGTA
This sequence comes from Polynucleobacter sp. UBA962, assembly GCA_002292975.1. GTDB lineage: Bacteria > Pseudomonadota > Gammaproteobacteria > Burkholderiales > Burkholderiaceae > Polynucleobacter. The sequence continues at coordinate 19,398 of DBCI01000002.1, forward strand.
AGGCATTCTCACCTTTTAATTTACGTATTGCATTAACAGTAGCGAAGGCTACGTCATTGAAGGGTTGAGCCCTTCCAGTTCCCAAATTAAAGATGCCGCTCTTTTCAGGGTGATCTAGGAAGAACATATTAACCTTCACGACATCTTCAACAGAAACAAAGTCGCGCGCTTGCTGACCAGGCGCATATCCACCATACTCACCAAACAGTTTCACGGTCTGATTTTTCTTAAATTGGTGGTAGTGATGAAATGCTACCGAGGCCATACGGCTTTTATGTGACTCGCGTGGTCCGTATACATTGAAATACCGAAAGCCGACCACTTGTGCTGTTGGTGCATTCTCAGCAATTCGGGCACGCATATATTGATCAAATAAAAACTTAGAGTAGCCATATATATTCAGTGGCTTCTCATGCTGTCGTTGCTCCACAAAAACATCCGATCCGCCATAGGTTGCCGCAGAGGAGGCATATAAAAATGGAACTTTTTGCGTAGTGCAAATCTCATACAGATTGACGGAGTACTGATAATTGTTATTCATCATAAATACACCATCCGTTTCCATGGTGTCAGAACAGGCCCCCTCATGAAAAACTGCTTTTACCTTCCCAAACCAGCCCTCATCAAATCCTTCTAAGAAATCGTTTTTGTCGATGTAATCAGCAATATCAAGATCGGCTAAATTACGATACTTATCAGCAGGGCGCAAATCGTCAACGGCGATAATATTTTTTTCACCACGAGCATTCAGTGCCCGGACAATATTTGCTCCTACAAAACCTGCTGCACCTGTTACGATGTAAGTCACTGAAGCTCCTCCGCAGAAACCGTTGCAGTTCCTAGTTTGCCGACCACAATACCGCCTGCACGATTAGCTAATGCCATTGCACGCTCTAATGACCAACCTGCACCCATTGCAACCGCTAAGGCAGCAATCACGGTATCGCCAGCTCCAGAAACATCAAAAACCTCACGGGCCTGTGCGCGGACATGTTCTGTGCCCTTATCTGTAAATAATGTCATGCCCTCTTCCGAGCGGGTCAACAGTAAAGCACCAAGTCCTAAATTTTTGCGTAAGGATTGTGCCCTTAATGTGAGATCATCCTCACTACTCCATTGACCAACCACCTGACGCAACTCACTCCGATTCGGCGTTAATACTGTCGCTCCCTTGTATTTATCATACGCATCGCCCTTGGGATCCACCAATACTAATTTTTTACTAGCGTTCGCAAGTTCGATCATGGCAGACACTTGCTCTAAAGCACCCTTGCCATAATCAGACAAAATAACGATATCAATGTTTGGCAACAGACTCTTAAACCGCTTTAATTTTGCATCTAAAGAGATTTGACTAGGCGCCTCTTCAAAGTCTAGGCGAATGAGCTGTTGCTGTCTGGCAATCACTCGCAGCTTTACTGTAGTGGGAACATTACCATCAGTCTGTAATTGGCTTTGAACACCACTTTCAAGCAGAAGTTGCTCTACCCGCTTACCTGCCTCGTCTTCTCCCACTACTCCAAGGATAGTGGTTTGCGCACCTAAGGCAGATGCATTACGCGCGACGTTAGCAGCACCACCCAAACGTTCATCTATTTTTTCGACCTGCACAACGGGGACGGGTGCTTCGGGCGAAATTCGTCCTGTGTCACCAAACCAATATCGATCGAGCATGACATCACCCACAACCAAAAGACGGGTTTTGCTAAATTGAGTGCGATCGGCTTTTTCTATAGTCAATTTGAGCTCTTTGTTAATTCAATACCCTAATTATGCCGACCAATGCCTTGATACTCAAAACCGAGCTCTTTCATGGTTTGGGGCTCATATAAATTACGTCCGTCAAAAATGATGGGGTTTTTCATCGTTTGTTTGAGTATCTCAAAATCGGGACTTCTAAATGCCTTCCACTCGGTCACAATGATCAAAGCGCTTGCTTGGTCTAATGCATCTTCTGGAGCCTTTACCATCTTTACATTATCTAAAAGCTTAGGGTGCGACTTAAAGTCGAGCTCCAAACAGCGTTGCGCTTCTGGCATGGCTACAGGATCATGCGCCAAAATACTAGCGCCCCGCTTGACCAACTCCGAGATGATCAAACGACTAGGTGCCTCTCGCATATCATCGGTGTTTGGCTTAAATGCCAATCCCCACAGAGCAAATCGATGCCCTGTTAGGTTTTCTCCAAAGCGCTTAACAATTTTTTCAATCAGGATCGTTTTTTGGGCTTGGTTCACAGCCTCGACCGCTTCCAGAATCTTGAGATCACGACCATATTGTTGTGCGGTTTGAGAAAGTGCCGAAACATCCTTTGGAAAACAAGAACCACCATATCCTGTGCCTGCATACAAAAAGCCATAACCAATACGAGAGTCCGAACCAATTCCTTGACGAACCGCCTCAATATCAGCACCCACCTCATCTGCTAAATTGGCTAACTCATTCATAAAAGAAATTCGGGTAGCTAACATGGCATTCGCAGCATACTTTGTGAGCTCAGCGCTCTTTACATCCATGTAATAGGTACGCTCATGGTGGCGATTAAAAGGGGCGTAGAGCTTACGCATCATCTCTTTGGCTCGCAATCCAGCTGCATCATGATTGGTACCGATCACAATCCGATCGGGGCGCATAAAATCTTCTACCGCCGCACCCTCTTTTAAAAACTCAGGGTTTGAGACCACTGAACACAAAGCAGGATCAAGATTTCGTTTCTTGAGCTCTTCTTGAACAGCCGCAGTTACCTTTTCTGCAGTACCAACCGGCACAGTAGATTTATCTACGATTACTTTTGGGACGGTCATATGCTTACCAATATTGCGGGCAGCGGCGATTACATACTGCAAATCTGCCGAACCATCCTCATCGGGGGGAGTACCTACCGCAATAAATTGGATATC
>DBCI01000002.1:22377-25092 GCA_002292975.1 Polynucleobacter sp. UBA962
CGATTGCGAGCGATCATCTCTTGCAAACCAGATTCATAAATAGGGACGCCGCCTGAGTTCAAGATATCAATCTTTTTTTGATCAATATCCAAACAAAAAATCGTATTACCAAGCTCTGCTAAGCAAGCCCCCGTAACAAGCCCGACATACCCGCTTCCAATAATTGTGACTTTCAATTGATTTCCTTAAAAAGACTGTGAACGAATTTCTGATTCACTGACTATTATTTCTAATTATTTTGACTCATTTCTTACATCGAAGGGCCGCTTGGTACCGCGCCCTCACTTCGTCTTGGAGAATACGCTTCCCAATGATTGCAACCTGGGCACTGCCAATAGAAACGTCGGGCTCTAAAACCACAATTACCGCAGGTATAACGTGCCAGGGCGGTCGTCCGTTGTTTGAGCAAACTTAGAGTGGACTTCAAATCAGCGACTCGGCTCTCGGGGCCAGAGACCTCGGCAAGCACTAAGCGCGTCTCCGCTAATTTAGAGAGCGCGCTCAATGTTGGAGAATGTTGCATCACCTCGACCAACATTTGCTCAGCGGCTTCTGCGCCACGTATTTGCATAACATGCCTATGCGTAATATCTAACAACTCTCCAATCGCCTGAGTCTTTAAAAGTACCAGTAATTGGTCAAGACCAATACCTACTTGATTAACAGCTGTGTGTGCTGCCATCCAACGATCCGCTACTAAATGCATATAAGCTGGATGCTCCCTAGGCACAATACCCCATACCTCGATAGCTTGTAATGGACGTTCCATTGCCAGAAAGTAATCGCCTTGCAAAATTAGGGCACGCGCTTGGTTCGGAATCGCTTGCAAAGCATGATTAATGCTGCTTTCGGCCTCGGCCATATCTTTGCGTCGTAGAGCATCTTGTGCGATTTCACAATAGAACTGTGCAATTTCTAACTGATGGCTTTTATCTTGTAATCCTTGGAGTTCTGTAGCGGCAATGATGGCTTTTTTCCAATCCTTCTCAACCTGATACATCTCCAACAAACTTTCTTTTGCTGGAATGGCATATATACCCTGACCTACTTGATTTAAGGATGCTTCGGCGCGATCCAATAAACCTGCGCGCAAGAAGTCTCGACCTAATTCATATGCGGCATGATCACGATCCCGCGGTTTAATATCATCACGATTTGCTAAATGCTGATGCACTCGGATGGCGCGTTCGGTCTCACCCCGACGCCGAAATAAATTCCCCAACGAAAAGTGAAGGTCAACGGTTTCTGGGTCAAGCTGAGCAACTTTGACTAAGGTCTCAATTGCCTGATCAGGCTGTTCATTAAGAAGAAGATTTAAACCCTTAAAGGTAGAGCGCTGTTGCTTTAGTCGCTCGCGCTCATCTTGACGCGCCTCTAGACGTAAATCCCAACGAGAGGCAAGCCAACCTAAACCAAAAAAGATTGGGATTAGGAGCAACCAACCGGTTTCTATTTGAATCATGTTCAGTGGCTTTTAGAAAAGAACTTATTTTTAGATCTGTAACAGACCTGCCACCACGGGACTAGGCACCCGAACTCCCTTTATCAGTCGCTAATTTTTGATTCAGTGGTTTGTAATCCACTCTCTCACGCAATTCCTTACCAGGCTTAAAGTGTGGCACACGCTTTTCAGGAATTAATACTTTCTCACCAGACTTGGGATTACGGCCAGTACGAGCAGGGCGATGGTGCAGAACAAAACTACCAACGCCACGCAATTCGATGCGTTTACCCTCAGCCAATGCTTGGGTCATGGTGTCGAGTAATGTTTTGACAGCTAACTCCACGTCACGAGGTAAGAGTTGCGGAAACTGCTCCGCTAAACTCTCGACTAACTCGGAACGGGTAATAGCTTGATGCTCTTGATCTGACATAATCTAATTAGCCCGCCACTCATCAAGTGGCGGAATCGGCTTAGCTTTGGTTATCCATTTTCGCTTTTAACAAGGCACCTAAATTCGTTGTACCAGAGCCTGCATCACTCTGTAACTTATTCATCGTATCTTGCTGATCAGCGCTATCTTTTGCCTTAATCGACAAATTAATAGAACGTGACTTGCGATCAATATTGATAATCATGGCAGAGACGGTATCACCCTCTTTAAGGGCATTACGTGCATCTTCCACGCGATCGGTTGAGATCTCAGAGGCACGCAAATAGCCCTCCACCTCATCGGCCAAATGAATAACAGCACCCTTGGCATCGACACTCTTCACCGTACCAGAGACTAGGCTACCTTTATCACTAGTTGATGTGTAGTTATTAAAGGGGTCGCCAGACATTTGTTTGATACCGAGAGAAATACGCTCTTTCTCAACATCAATGGCCAAGACCACGGCTTCAAGCTCATCGCCTTTTTTGAATGCCTTAACAGCCTCTTCGCCAGGCTCATTCCACGACAGATCGGATAAATGAACAAGACCATCAATTGCACCAGGCAAGCCAATGAAGACGCCGAAATCAGTAATTGATTTAATGGCGCCCTTGATCTTGTCGCCTTTTTGATGGCTACGCGAGAACTCTTCCCATGGATTCGCTTTGCATTGCTTAATACCTAAGCTAATACGGCGCTTGTCTTCATCAATATCTAAAACCATTACTTCAACTTCGGTTCCCAAAGACACCGCCTTGCTTGGGGCAACGTTCTTATTGGTCCAATCCATTTCAGAGACGTGTACCAAGCCTTCAATACCACTTTCGATTTCAACGAATGC
>DBCI01000002.1:25168-32857 GCA_002292975.1 Polynucleobacter sp. UBA962
CCAACCCAAGGGTCATCGCCTAATTGCTTAATACCCAAGGAAACACGGTTCTTTTCTTGATCAAACTTCAAAATCTTGGCAGTTACTTCTTGACCAACGGTCAACATCTCGCTGGGATGACGCACGCGACGCCATGCCAAATCGGTAATGTGCAAGAGTCCATCGATACCACCGAGGTCCACGAATGCGCCGTAATCGGTAATATTTTTGATGGTGCCTTGAACAACGCTACCCTCTTGGAGGTTGGACATCATCTTGGCGCGCTCTTCGCCTTGGCTAGCTTCTACAACAGCACGACGAGAGAGGACTACGTTATTACGCTTACGATCTAATTTAATGACCTTGAACTCCATGGTCTTGCCTTCATAAGGACTGGTGTCCTTAATGGGGCGAGTATCGACCAAAGAGCCTGGGAGGAAGGCACGGATACCGTTAACCATAACGGTCAGGCCACCCTTCACTTTGCCAGTCACGGTACCGGTCACGATCTCTGCGCCTTCAAGCGCTTTCTCAAGGTTCATCCATGAGGCCAAGCGCTTCGCTTTGTCGCGGGATAGGATGGTGTCGCCATAACCATTTTCCAGTGCATCAATTGCAACTGAAACGAAATCACCAGGATTGACTTCGAGCTCACCCTGGTCATTTTGGAATTCTTCAACGGGAATAAATGCTTCGGACTTCAGTCCAGCATTCACAACGACAAAATTATGATCAATACGAACAACTTCGGCCGAAATAACCTGGCCGGTTTTCATATTGGAACGAGTTAGGGATTCTTCAAATAGTTCTGCAAACGATTCAGACATGAGTTTCACTTTTTGTGCCGTCAAACAACCGACGGGTTAAGTTAATAAAACTTTAGAAGGCGGGCAATGCCGTAGATGCCGACTAAAGTGCCAAAACTACAGTTGGCGGTGCAATTCTGCGTACCAACTTACAACTTGCGCAACCGCTTGGTCAACCGATAAATTCGATGTATCTAGCAAATACGCCCCTTCCACACGTTGGAGGGGCGCAGTCCCTCGATTGGTATCTCGGGCATCGCGTTCCTTCAAATCTTGCAAAAGGACGTCCATTCTAGCAGAAATTCCCTTAGCGATCAATTGCTTATATCGACGCTCTGCTCTAGCCTGGACAGTGGCCGTCAAATAGACCTTTAAAACTGCATCAGTAAAGATACGGCTAGCCATATCGCGGCCGTCCGCCACCAGGCCGGGCTGCTCCCTAAAAGACTGCTGGAGTACCAATAAAGCATCTCTTACCTCAGGGTAGATTGCCAATTGAGAGGCGCGGGTCCCTATTTTTTCCTTCCGAATCGCCTCGCTTACATCCTTGCCGGCCAGTAAAACCTCATCATCCCTAAATTCAATTTGCATTTCTGAGGCAAGACGACCAAGGGCGGATGGATCCTTTACCGAAATCCCTTCTTTATCGCTTGCCAAAGCAACCAGGCGATAAAGAGCGCCACTATCTAAATAATGAAATCCCAATTGGGCGGCAACGCGCATAGCCACCGTTCCCTTACCGGAGGCAGTAGGACCATCAATAGCGATAACGGGGGGTAGATTACTTGCTACTTTCATGGGATTTAATTAATACGTGATGCTGGCTAACTCAGAAAAATAATGGGGGAAGGTTTTGGCAACACAATTTGGATCATTAATCTGAATTGACTTAGGGCCAAACGCACTTAATGAAAAGCACATAGCCATACGATGGTCATCATAGGTATCAATTCCATCTGCCGGTGACTGCCAATCTTGTTGCTCCAGGGGCTCAATCTCAATAAAATCTGCTCCCTCAATAACGATGGCGCCTAATTTACGCAACTCCTTAGCCATCGCAGCAATTCGGTCCGTTTCCTTAACACGCCAACTCGCAATCTTTTCTAGCCGGGTCTTGCCCTTAGCAAATAGAGCCATGATCGCCAAGGTCATTGCTGCATCGGGTATGGTAGTGCAATCGATGGTGATGCCATTTAACTGGCCATGACGAACACCACTAGTTTGTAAATAATGATCGCCACGCAGAACCACAGCTCCCATTTTTTCAATGGCATCGGCAAAGGCAATATCCCCCTGAATACTTGTTTTACCAACTCCCAAAACACGAACCGGCCCTTGTCCCAAAACTCCAGCTGCCAAGAAATAGGATGCTGATGAGGCATCGCCTTCAACATACAAAGTCTGTGGGCTGGTATAGACAGCGCCTGCCTCCGTGGAAGAAATCACAAAGGTATTTTGGTCGGGGGAGTTCACCACAACCCCAAAGCGAGCCATGAGCTTTATGGTGATATCAATATATGGGCGAGAAATTAATTCTCCAAGCACCTCAATCCGAATTGCTTGGCGAGCGATTAAGGGTAAAGCCATTAATAAAGCGGTTAAGAATTGGCTTGATACATCACCTCGAACTCGAATCACATCCGGTAAATTCAGCTTACTCTTGTGAATCAACAAGGGCGGATAACCTACATCCTTTTCGTAATCAATCTGCGCCCCTACTTGCTTGAGGCCGTCAACCAGATCGCCAATGGGGCGCTCATGCATCCGGGGTACGCCTGATAAACGGTAATTACCTTCCTGCATCACTAATGCAGCCGTTAATGGACGAATTGCAGTACCCGCATTACCCATGAATAAATCCGCTTCTTTATTTGGGAACAGTCCGCCGCAACCCGTAACGACGCAATCTAAACCACGATCTTCCACCGAAAGACCAAGCTGACGTAATGCATTGCGCATCACCTGCGTATCATCTGCATCCAATAATTGCTTGAGTGTTGTTACTCCATTTGCAAGAGCGGCCAATAACAAAACGCGATTTGAAATACTCTTGGAGCCTGGGAGGATGATTTCACCTTTTGCACCTTGAAATGGCCCAACCTGAATTGCTGGACTTGCCATTAAGACTCATCCCATTGCTGTCGTGCCTGGCTTGCCTTTTGAAAAACCTTTTCCAAACCATCTGCGTCCTCTTTGGCAATCATTTCACGCAGACGCTGTGTGATGCTCAGATATTGATCGAGCTCTTTTAGAATCGCTTGCTTATTTGCGATGCAGATATCCCGCCACATTTCAGGGCTAGATGCAGCAATCCGCGTGAAATCCCTAAAGCCAGCCCCAGCATGCCCTAGTTTTTGCTCCGCATCTTCAGAGTTAAGAACGCTCGCCATCAAGGCATAGGAAAGGATATGTGGCAAGTGGGAAACAGCCGCATAAATCGCATCATGTTGAACTGCTGATATTCGTTTTATCTTGGAGCCTACCGTCATCCAGAATTGCTCAACCAACGCAACATCCGCCACACTATTTTCTTGTAACTGACAAATAATCGTTTGCTTATCCTGAAACAAATCTGCTCGTGCAGCCGCGGCACCGTGCTGAGCTCCACCAGCAATGGGATGCGCAGGAACAAACTGACAAACCTTCTTACCTAACGTTTCTTTAGCCGCCAAGATCACGTCGCACTTAGTACTGCCAGCGTCTGTAATAAGAGTATTCGGACCTAAATGGGGCTCCATCTGAGTGAAGATTGCGCGCATTTGTGCGACTGGCACGCATACGACGATCCATTGTGAGGATCTGACGGCATCAGCTAAATCAGCCACTCGATCTATGGCGCCCATCTTGAGGGCTTGATCCAAATTAGCAGCGCTTCGTCCCACTCCAATCATTTGATGAACAACTTTAGCCTGCTTCAGTGCCAAACCCAAAGAAGCGCCTATCAAGCCCACGCCAACAATGCTAACCGTGCCAAATTGATTTGCACTCATGCCAATACCTTGTCATCTTTTAAGATTTGAGTAAAGGCATCTAGAAATGCAGCATTTTCTTGCGGCAAACCGATCGAGATGCGTAGCCACTGAGGCAGGCCATAGTTACCAACGGGTCGCACGATTACGCCGCGCTTCAGAAGTTCTTGATTTACTCGAACACCAGCCTGATGATCGTTACCCACTTTTACAAGAACAAAATTACCCGAAGATGGCAAATAAGGCAGCTTCATTCGCTCAAAGGCCTCTGTTAGTTGCGCATAACCCGCTTTATTGAGTTCATAGCCTTTTTGTAAGAATGCTTCATCCTGTAAAGCAGCAATTGCAGCAGCTTGCGCTAGGCTATTCACATTAAAGGGTTGACGTATTCGATTCAGTAAGTCAGTTAAGGTGGGTTGAGCAATGCCGTAGCCAATGCGCAGTCCTGCTAAACCATAGGCCTTTGAAAAACTGCGTGACACAATTAAATTCGGATGAGCCCGAACCCAAGCAATTGCATCGTACCGCTGCTCCGGGGATAAATATTCGTTATAGGCCTCATCCAAAACAATCACAACATGGGGTGGCACCTGAGAAATAAAAGAGGAAATAGCGTCGGGTTGTAAATAGCTGCCAGTCGGATTATTTGGATTCGCAATAAAGACCAACTTAGCCTGGTCGCCTAAGGACTGAATCGTGCGAAGCATCGCCGGCAGATCATGGCCGTAATTTGAATCCGCAAGAACCTCAATCGCTTTTGCTCCAATCGCTTGGGTAGCCAATGGATAGACGGCAAATGCATGTTTTGAGAACACCACTGCATCACCCGCATGGGCTACAGCACGAGCGGTTAGCTCGAGGATGTCATTACTCCCATTTCCGAGCGTAATCCAATCTTCAGGAACGCCAAGACGGTTGGATAAGACCTGCTTGAGCTCAAATCCATTGGAGTCTGGATAACGCCCAAGCTCACTGGCAACCTTTAACATTGCTTGCTTAGCGGATTCCGGGATCCCAAGTGGGTTCTCATTGGAGGCCAATTTCACAATCTTGCTTTCGTCTAGACCATACTCACGCGCAACCTCACTAATGGGCCTGCCACCTACATAAGGAGCAATTGCTTGCACATGGTCTAAACCAATTTTCGTTGCCATTGACGTGTGATGAACTTAATTAGGATGTTCTTAATTTTTAGCTCTCGGGTAAGAGCCAAGCTTTTTATAAAACGCGGCAATTGTCTTTAACTCGTCAATTGCTTTGGCCACTTTTACATCCTCTGCATGACCTTCAATATCAATGTAGAAGTGATACTCCCAAGAGCCCTTGCGAGCCGGTCTAGACTCAAAGCGGGTCATCGAGACGCCATGTTTGGCCAATGGGGCAAGCAAGTGATGAACGGCGCCAGGTTGATTGGAAACCGACAACACCAACGAGGTTTGATCGTGACCGCAAGGCTGACATGCGTATTGGCCAATCACCACAAAGCGAGTGCGATTATTGGGGTCATCCTGAATTTGCGCAGAGATGATTTGTAATCCATAGGCAATTTGCGCAGGATCCCCAGCAATCGCCGCAATACTGTTATCAAGGCTGGCCATACGCGCAGCTTCTGCATTGCTACTGACCGCTTGGCGTTGTAATTGCGGGGCATGCGTACTAAGCCATTGCTGACACTGGGCTAATGCTTGTGCGTGAGCACAGACCGTCTTGATGCCATCCAAACTTCCCGTTTTGCTAAGAAGGTGATGCCGAATGGGTAATACCACTTCACCGCTAATTTGTAGAGGGCTCTCCAACAGCAAATCGAGAGTGCGCGAGACAGCTCCCTCGCTGGAGTTCTCCACTGGCACCACCCCAAAATCAGCGGCACCTTTTTCAACGGATTTGAATACCTCATCCAAACTGGCGCAAGGTAAGCCCTGAATCGATTGTCCAAAAAACTGTTGTGCAGCCAACTCAGAAAAAGTACCAACAGGGCCTAAGTATGCAATTGTTTGCCTTGATTCCAATGCTCTGCACGCCGACATAATCTCGCGCCAGATCGAGGCAATCCCATCGGGAAGCAAAGGCCCTGAATTTTTACCGAGGACATTCTGAATAACCTGATTCTCACGCTCAGGCCGAAAAATAGGTGTTGAGGATTCGTTTTTAATATGGCCGACCTCTTGGGCTGCCTTCGCTCTCTTAGAGAGAAGGGTTAAGAGCTCAGCGTCAATCGCATCAATCTTGGCGCGCAAGGGGGCTAATCGTTGATCATCATTCGACATTAAGCGCGCCTCTCAAATTCCTGCATGAACGCCAGTAGGGTTTCAACTCCAGCAATTGGCATCGCGTTGTAGATGCTCGCCCGCATCCCGCCAGCGGCTTTATGACCGCGCAGTGCAGCCAACCCTGCCTCACTGGACTGTGCCAAAAACTCTGCATTTAAACGCTCGTCTTTCAGAAAAAAAGTAACATTTGTTCTCGACCGGCAATTTTTGTTGACCCGACTCTCATATAGAGAGCTTTGATCAATGAAGTCATATAACAAAGATGATTTAACCTGGCTTCGGCGTTCCATCTCTACGACCCCGCCCTGTCGCTTAATCCACTTAAATACTAAGCCTGAAAGATAAATTGGGAAAGTGGGGGGGGTATTAAACATCGACTGATTGGCAGCCTCCTTCGCCCAATCCCAAATCGATGGGGTAATACTCATTGCATGCCCCATCAAGTCCTTGCGCACGATCACAATAGTGACACCAGCAGGCCCAATATTCTTCTGGGCGCCCGCAAATAAAACACCACAACGGCGCACATCCATCTTTTTAGACAAGATATTACTTGAAATATCGGCAACTAAAGGGGTGCCACCAACATCTGGAAAGTTTGCAAACTCAACGCCACCAATGGTCTCATTGGCGCAAATATGAACATAGGCAGAATCATCAGAGAGCTTCCAAGAATTACGCTCTGGAATAGTCCGAAATTGATCATCAAGGGATGAAGCGGCAATATGGGCTTCTCCATATTTTTGTGCTTCCTTCACTGATTTCTCTGACCAAATTCCTGTGACGACAAAGTCGGCTTTAGGCTTTTTTGCCAAAGGCATAAGATTCATGGGAACCGCAGCATTTTGACCAATGCCACCCCCTTGCAATAGCAAAATCTCATAATCATCCGGAATCAACATCAACTCACGCAGATCGGTGAGCGTCTCTTCATAAACCGCCATGAACTCTTTGCTTCGATGACTGATCTCCATCACGCTTGTACCAAGACCATGCCAATTTAGAAGCTCATCGGAAGCCTGCTGCAAGACCTCCTCTGGCAAGGTTGCTGGGCCCGCTGCGAAGTTATAAATGCGGCGGTCAAAACTCATGATGATTTATGGTTTCAGATTGATGAAATTAAGCATCGCCCGAGGATTCTGAAAGATTGTCGGACTCCTCGCCGAGCTCATCGGCATCGTCATCAGAGTCGCTCTCAGCAATCCGCTGCAAACCAGATAAATGTGTTCCCTCGTCCACATTGATCAAGGTGACACCTTGTGTGGATCGACCCATTTCCCGAATCTCCGACACGCGAGTTCGAACCAAAACACCGCCCGTGGTGATGAGCATGATTTGATCTTCAGGTGAGACTAATGCTGCAGCAACAACCTTGCCGTTTCGCTCGCTGGTCTGGATTGCAATCATGCCCTTAGTACCGCGACCATGACGGGTATATTCCGCGATGGGTGTGCGTTTACCAAAACCATTCTCTGTAGCGGTTAAGACACTGCTGGGCGCATCATTCGCAGCGGTATCCGTGCTCATACTTGCTTCTTCTGAAATCTCTGCAGGTGCAACTAACATTGCAATGACTTCCTGCCCTTCGCCCAAGTTCATTCCTCGGACGCCGCGCGCCGTTCTGCCCATTGGACGGACATCATTTTCATCGAATCGGACCGCTTT
>DBCI01000002.1:32928-34649 GCA_002292975.1 Polynucleobacter sp. UBA962
ACTAAGCAATCGCCCTCATCTAAATCAACCGCGATAATTCCAGCTTTACGTGGGTTCGAGAAATCCGATAAACGGGTCTTTTTAACTGTGCCGCGCTGGGTAGACATAAAGACGTATTGATCATCCTGATAGCCTTTAATGGGCAATATGACCGTGATCTTCTCTCCCTCAATTAAAGGGAACATATTGACGATTGGTTTACCCCGAGAAGTGCGGCTGCCTTGTGGAACTTCCCAAACTTTTAACCAATACATTCGGCCACGATCCGAGAAGCAAAGAATGGTGTCGTGGGTATTGGCAACGAACAAGGTATCGATCCAATCCTCATCCTTGGTTGTGGCTGCTTGTTTACCACGCCCTCCGCGCTTTTGTGCACGGTACTCACTCAAAGGCTGGCTCTTCATATAACCAGCGTGCGACAAGGTCACCACCATATCGGTGGGTGTAATGAGATCTTCTGTAAAGAGCTCCGTCGCATTCATCTCAATGAAAGAGCGACGACCTGAATCACCGCCCGCTTGACCGAACTCATCTTGCACTTCTTTTAGCTCGGTCTCGATGACTTTGGTCACTCGATCAGGCTTTGCCAAAAGGTCTAAGAGATCTGCAATCTCATCCATCACCTCTTTATACTCAGCAACAATCTTGTCCTGCTCTAAACCGGTTAAACGTTGTAAGCGCATCTGCAGAATCTCTTGCGCCTGTCCATCGGAGAGGCGATACAGACCGCTGTCTTGCATTCCATACTCGGGCAATAAGCCTTCAGGTCGGAATGAATTACGTCCGCCAGGGGCCTCCCCCTCAGCGCGTGCTAGCATCTCGCGGACCAAAGAAGAATCCCATGCCTGTGCCATGAGCTCTTGCTTAGCCTCAACCGGATTGGCGGCTGCTTTGATAATGGCGATAAAGCGATCAATATTGGCCAATGCAACTGCAAGACCTTCCAATACATGCCCGCGTTCGCGTGCCTTGCGCAGTTCAAAGATTGTTCTTCTGGTAATCACTTCGCGGCGATGTGCCAAGAAATATTCCAGCATTTGCTTCAAGTTCAATAGGCGGGGCTGGTTATCTACCAAGGCCACCATGTTCATACCAAAGTTGTCTTGGAGTTGCGTACTCTTGTAAAGATTATTGAGAACCACCTCAGGTACCTCGCCACGCTTGAGCTCAATTACGACCCGCATACCAGATTTATCAGACTCATCGCGCAAGTCAGAGATACCTTCGATCTTTTTCTCATTCACAAGCTCAGCAATGCGCTCTAGCAAGTTTTTCTTATTAACCTGATAAGGCAGCTCATCGACAATAATCGCCTGACGCTGACCCTTCTCCATATCCTCAAAGTGCGTTTTTGCCCGCATGACTACGCGGCCGCGGCCCGTGCGATAACCTTCGCGCACACCCTGCACGCCATAGATAATTCCGGCGGTTGGGAAGTCAGGCGCTGGAACAATTTCAATTAACTCATCGACTGTGCAATCAGGGTTGTGGAGCACATGCAAGCACGCCCGAATAACTTCATCCAAATTATGGGGAGGAATATTGGTCGCCATACCCACGGCAATTCCAGAGGACCCATTAATGAGTAAATTGGGTACCTTTGCCGGTAGGATGAGGGGCTCTTTTTCACTACCGTCATAGTTCGGACCGAAATTAACCGTTTCTTTGTCCAAATCGGCTAATAGCTCATGGGCAATCTTACGTAACCGAATTTCGGTATA
>DBCI01000002.1:34737-36673 GCA_002292975.1 Polynucleobacter sp. UBA962
CGTAGCGAGAAATCCTGGGCCATCCGAACGATCGTGTCATAAACGGCGGTATCCCCGTGGGGGTGGTATTTACCGATAACATCACCCACAATACGGGCTGATTTCTTAAAAGCTCGGTTCCAATCGTTGTTTAATTCATACATCGCAAAAAGGACCCTGCGATGTACGGGTTTTAACCCATCCCTCACGTCTGGCAAGGCTCGGCCGACGATCACGCTCATGGCGTAGTCCAGGTAGGACCGCCGCATTTCGTCTTCTAGGGATATTGGTAGAGTTTCTTTAGCGGCTTGTTCCATCTCGAAATAATATCATTTCGTAGTCACAGAACCTGTGCTAATATTCGGGTAGTTGGTACCTATATTAGTATTGGTGCTTTAAGCCTTAAGAGCATTATTGAGCTTTTGGGCGTTTAGTCTGCATTAACTTATTTAAATGTTTTTTGAGGATAAAAAATGAACAAAACCCTAAAACTGATGCTCGCAGCATTAATTACTATTTCTGCTGGTTCAGTCATGGCTCAGCAAAAGAACGTTGACAACTGGGTCAACTCAACCGGAACTCCTTGGAGAAACGGCGACGGTACATTGTGCTGGCGCGATGCTACCTGGACACCTGCAACTGCTGCGGCAAACTGCGATGGCTGGCTTGCTCCTAAGCCTGCTGCTGCTGCTAAAAAACCAGCTGCCAGCAAGGTAGCGCAGAAGAAAATTACCCTCCAAGCGGATACTTTGTTTGACTTTGATAAATCCACCTTGAAGTCTGGGGGTGTTGCTACTCTGGGCAAAATCGCTAAAGATATCAAGAAAATGAAGCTTGAGGTAGTCATCATTGTTGGTTATACCGACAGCGTTGGTTCCGATGCTTACAACATTGCCTTAGGCCAACGCCGTGCAAATGCCGTGAAGTCTTTCCTCACCAATGATGGTGGCGTTGAGGCAACCCGCGTTTATACCGAGAGCAAAGGCAAAGCTGACCCTGTTGCAAGTAATGCAACTGCAGAAGGTCGTGCTAAGAATCGTCGTGCTGTAATCGAAGTTGTTGGTACACAGCCCGTGAAGTAATTAGTCTCTTTAGACTGTAAAGCCCGGTTCGCCGGGCTTTTTTATTGCTTCTTTTGTATAGTGGTAGTTTTATAACCCTAAGAGATTTGATTCATGAGCAATGTAGACCAAAGCGAAATTGATAAATTTAGCGCCCTAGCGCACCGTTGGTGGGATCCTACCAGTGAATTCAAACCTCTTCATGCTATCAATCCACTCCGCTTAGGTTGGATTGAGTCAATTACCAGTCTAGCCGGTAAAAAAGTATTAGATGTAGGTTGTGGTGGTGGCATCTTGGCTGAATCGCTCTCCAAGGCTGGTGGGATAGTTACAGGCATTGATCTATCCAATAAGGCCCTCAAGGTTGCAGAGCTGCATCAGTTAGAAAGCAATACCTCGGTGCAGTATCGCTCGATTTCTGCGGAAGATTTAGCGAAGCAAGAACCCGAAAACTATGACGTGGTGACCTGTATGGAAATGCTAGAACATGTTCCAGACCCAAGCTCCGTTGTTCAGGCATGCGCAACCCTCTGCAAACCTGGAGGCAGTATCTTCTTCTCAACCCTGAACCGCAATCCTAAATCGTATTTGTTTGCAATTATTGGTGCGGAGTACATCCTGAAGCTATTGCCTAAGGGAACCCATGAGTACGATAAATTTATCAAGCCATCGGAGTTGGCAAACTTCACAAGGCAAGCCGGTCTTGAACTACTGGAGATCAAGGGAATGACCTATAACCCGCTGACGCAGATCTATCGGCTGGGTAGCGATACGGATGTGAACTACATGATCGCCACACGCAAATCTGAATGATGTCTTCTATTCCCTTGTTTGAGGGGGTCTTCTTTGATCTAGATGGCACCTTAGCCGACACTGCCCCTGATCTGGTGGCGGCA
>DBCI01000131.1:0-735 GCA_002292975.1 Polynucleobacter sp. UBA962
TTCATTTGACAACCAAATGTCTTGATATAAAGCTTTTTCATGTGCCGTTCTCAGATTTATAGCTGGGGGCTAGCTTCAATTGTAGTCGAACGCTAGTGTGCTGGGGTGGATTGGGGTCTTGAAATTAGGCAATCAGCCCCAACATATATGATATCCATTAATGCAGAGGTAAACCATGACGATAGCAAAAGAAACCCTAGGTTTTCAGGCGGAAGTAAAGCAGCTTTTACAGCTGATGATTCATTCCTTATATTCCAATAAAGAAATTTTCTTACGGGAGTTGATTTCAAATGCCTCAGATGCGTCCGATAAGTTACGCTTTGAGGCGATTCATCATGCCGATTGGTACGAAACAGATCCTGAGCTAAAAATTCAGATCAGCTTTAATAAAGAAGCGAGAACCGTCACCATTGCCGATAACGGAATTGGGATGAGCCGTGAGGAGGTAATTGCTAACTTAGGAACGATTGCGCGGTCAGGTACCAAAGAGTTTTTTTCAAAGCTGTCCGGCGATCAACAACAAGATGCTGCGCTCATTGGGCAGTTTGGTGTCGGTTTTTACTCCGCTTTCATTGTGGCCGACAATATCATTGTTGAGACCAGACGGGCCGGACTTCCTGGAAACGAAGGCGTTCGTTGGGAATCTCAAGGCACGGGGGAGTTTACGATTGAGACCATCAATCGTCCCGAGCGAGGAACATCGATTACCCTGCATTTAAGAGAGGGTGAAGATGA
>DBCI01000131.1:865-5572 GCA_002292975.1 Polynucleobacter sp. UBA962
GATGAGTTTGAGAACATTAATCAAGCGACTGCATTGTGGGCCAGACCAAAATCAGAGTTAACGGAAGAGCAGTATCAAGAGTTCTACAAACATATCTCTCATGATTTTCAGGAGCCCTTAACGTATTCACATAATCGTGTTGAGGGGCGCAGTGAGTTCACGCAGCTCCTCTTTATTCCTAAGAAGGCAGCTTTTGATCTTTGGGATCGTAATAAGCGCAATGGCATCAAGCTTTATGTAAAGCGTGTATTTATTATGGACGATGCTGAGCAGTTAATGCCGACTTATCTTCGTTTTGTATCTGGTGTGATTGACTCCGCCGACTTGCCGCTTAACGTCTCCCGCGAGATTTTGCAAGAGTCACGCGATGTTAAAGCAATCCGCGAAAGTTCTACAAAACGTGTATTAAGTATGTTGGAGGATTTGGCTAATAGTGAGGATGCTGCTAAAAAGGAGCAATATGCCGAGTTTTGGAAAGAGTTTGGCCAGGTACTGAAAGAAGGTATTGGTGAAGACTCTGCTAATCAAGAGCGAATTGCGAAGTTAACTCGTTTTGCTAGCACCCATTCAGACTCAGCGGAACAAGTAGTTTCTTTGGTCGATTATGTTGGTCGAATGAAAGAGGGTCAAGACAAAATTTATTACGTCACTGGAGACTCCTACATAGCCGCCAAGAATAGCCCCCATCTTGAGATTTTCCGTAAAAAAGGGGTTGAGGTCTTATTACTATCCGATCGAGTGGATGAGTGGATGCTTTCGTTCTTTCCAGAATTTGATGGTAAATCGCTTGTATCCGTTGCAAAAGGAGGTTTAGATCTTGGCGCACTAGCTGATGAAGCCGAGAAGAAAGAACAAAAAGAAACGGAAGAGCAATATAAGGATCTGATTGAGCGTATGAAGAAGGCTTTAGATAGTAAGGTAAAAGATGTGCGCATTACTTTCCGCCTGACAGATTCTCCCGCTTGTCTAGTAGCGGATGAGCATGAGCTTTCTGGAAATCTATTGCGAATGCTCAAGGCAGCAGGTCAGCAGGCCCCAGACACCAAACCCATTCTAGAAATTAATCCTCAGCACCCTTTGGTTCTCAAACTAAAATACGAGGATAAGCAATTTGATGATTGGGCAACAATTTTGTTTGACCAAGCACTTCTCGCAGAGGGCGGGCAATTGCAAGACCCCGCCGCATTTGTAAAGCGAATTAATCAGATGTTATTGGCATAAAGGAATTGATATGAGAGCAGTTCGGTCCCACTTTGGCGTTGGAGTATTTGAGCAGGTGGTAGAGGTCGGCTCTGATCAGTTTATTTCAGATATTGATTCCAGCAAAGGTGGTGATGGGGCGGGCCCATCTCCACATGAATATTTGGCCGCTTCCTTAGCAACGTGCACAGGGATGACCTTGGCCATGTACTCAAAGCGGAAAGCTTGGGATTTGCAAGATGCAGTCGTGACTGTTGATATCGAACGTAGTGATGAGGTTGAAAAATTCAAGAGAACAATTGAGTTGTTCGGTAATCTTGATACGGAACAACGTGAGCGTTTATTGGAAATTGCCAACAAGTGCCCTGTTCATAAGGCGCTTGCAGGGAAGATTGAAATTAATACAGCCTTACTTTGAGCCCGATTGGTTGGTGATATTTAGCTTAAGGCTGTATAAGGTCAGCCCACTATAATCAGTTCATGGCTATATATGAATTGGATGGGATTTCTCCTGAATTAGGCGATGGGGCTTGGGTTGCAGACTCGGCTGAGGTAATCGGTCGGGTTCACTTAGGAAAAAATGCCAATGTCTGGCCCCAAGTCGTAATTCGTGGTGACAATGAGCCGATTCGTATTGGAGCGGGTACTAATATTCAGGATGCAGCGGTCTTACACTCTGATTATGGTTGGCCGCTAACCTTAGGTGAGAACGTATCGATTGGACATCAAGCCATGGTGCATGGTTGTACCATTGGCGATGGAAGCTTGATTGGAATTAATGCCATTGTTCTGAATGGTGCCAAGATTGGTAAGAACTGCTTAGTGGGTGCTGGCGCGCTCGTTACCGAGGGTAAAGAGTTTCCGGATGGCTCCCTCATTATCGGTTCACCAGCTAAGGCTGTGAAAAATTTGAGCCCAGAACAAATTGCTGAAATGAGCCGAATCTCAACCCATTATGTTGATAATGCAATGCGCTATCGCAGTGGCTTAAAGAAAATCACTTAGGTTTTACTTGCTTCACGTTCTGAATGTCATCATCCCGATCTTCGCTTTAATACTGGCGGGATATATTGCTGGCAAGTCCGGCAAGTTAAGTATCAATGCCTCCACTGAAATCAATCGCTTTGTAGTTTGGCTTGCTTTGCCAGCGCAAATGTTTGATTTCACAGCGCATAGTAATTGGCAAGAGTTATGGCAGCCAGGCTTCATCATTGCCTTTAGTGCCGGTGCGCTTGCTGTTTATTTCGTACTTTTAATCTATTACCGCATACAAACTAAAGATTGGACGGTTGCTAGTTTTCAGAGCCTGAGTGGTTCGTATGCAAACACTGGCTATATGGGTATCCCCCTATTGATGCTCGCTTTTGGTGAGAGTGGTTTAGGCCCAGCCGTCATTGCCACTTTAATCGTAGTGTGTGCATTATTCGCTGTGGCGATAATTTTTATCGAGTTGGGAGTGCATGCCAAGAAACCTTTTAGTGAAATTATTCAAACGGTCGTTAAATCCTTGGCAACGAACCCATTGTTAGTGGCTCCATTTTGTGGAGCTCTTTGGGCAACAACTGGCCTAGAGCTTTATGCACCATTGCGTCAGTTTGTGAGTTTCTTGGGCGCGGCAGCTAGCCCATGTGCTTTAGTTTCGATTGGGCTTTTCTTAGTTCAAAAAACGAGTGCGCCAGCTAAGACTACCTGGAGCCTAGTTTTTGTTAAATTAATCCTACAGCCATTTATAGTTTGGGTGGTGGCCGATCCGATCTTAAACTTACCCACTTTCTGGATATATGCGGCTGTCTTGGTAAGTGCTCTCCCAACGGGTACTGGCCCCTTTATGTTGGCACAGTACTATCGCGCTGACGGAGCTCTAATTTCTAGAGTGGTATTGATTACTACCTTAGGTTCAGTGATCACATTATCTGCCCTAGTGTGGTGGATGACCCCACATTAAGGCTTTGGGTTTTCTCCCTCAGCATCCACTTGTTTCTCCCAAGATGCATTGATGAATGCGGGGAGGGTCAGGCAATGCGTGACGATGCGATGAATCGTTGGATATTCACTGAAATCGATCTTGGCGTCATAAGCATTAAAGACCTGCGGAACTAAAAAGACATCTGCCATGCTTGGGGTGTTGCCATAACAAAATTGGCCAACACGTTGATCACTAGCAAGTCGTTTTTCTAAACTCGTTAAGCCTTTTTTAACCCAGTGGTTGTACCAAATCGTTTTGTTCTCATCGCTCACCCCTAGGGTGCTAACCAGATAGCGTAGGACTCGTAAATTATTAATGGGATGAATATCGGCAGCAATATCGTGAGCCAGTGCTCGAACCCATGCTCGATCTTCTGGAGAATTTGGTAGGAGAGGAGGGCTGGGATATTTTTCTTCGAGATACTCAATGATGGCGGTGGATTGATGCAAGGGAACATCGCTCTCCATATAGAGGGGCACCAAGCCATTTGGGTTAAGGGCTTGATAGGGCTCTTTGAGCTGCTCGCCACCCCCTTTACGCAAATGTATCGGGATGATGTCGTAGTCAATCCCCTTCAAGTTTAGGGCAATACGAACCCGAAAGGCTGCAGAGCTGCGCCAGAAGCTATAAAGAGTTGGTTTCATTAGAAGGATGCTACCGCACCATCGCTACGAGGATCCCAACCGCCCCGTAAGATTCCAGAGGGCTCCCGAATAATGCAACCCGCATGACCGACTGATTCATCAAAGTCAGCGAGCATCTCTACATCATGACCCATTTCTTTGAGTTGCTTAACGAGAGTAGGATCAAAGCGAGATTCCAGTTTGAGGGTATCGCTAGTTTGTCCCCAAGTGCGACCTAATAGCCAACGTGGACGACTGATGGCATCTTGTGGGTCAAGACCATAGACCGCTGTACGAGTGAATACCGCACACTGCGTTTGTGGTTGCCCGTCTCCACCCATGGTGCCATACACCATGGAGCGACCATCTTTAAATAAAGCCAGAGCAGGATTAAGCGTATGAAATGGTTTGCGATATGGTTCTAAAGTATTGAGAGCCTTAGGGTCTAAAGAGAAACTGCAGCCACGGTTTTGCCAGTTGATACCAGTTTTGGGCAGGACAATGCCAGAACCAAACTCGTGATAAATGCTTTGAATGAAAGAAACACAGCGGCCCGCACCATCAATCACGCCCATCCAGATGGTATCGGCAGGACCGCGTCCGGCGCCCCAAGGTAATGCTTTACTACTATTCACTTTTTCTGCCAGCGTTTTTAGAAATGCGGGTGATAAAAATTCTTGGGCATGCTGTTGCATATAAGCTGGATCAGTGATGTATTGATCGCGAACTTTAAATGCTTGCTTAGTCGCCTCAACACAATGATGAACATACTCTGGACTATCTACAACAAATTGTTTTAGCTTTAACTGATCCAGAATTCCTAGAATCATTAAAGAGACCACGCCTTGCGTTGGTGGGGTCATGTTGTAGACGTCAGCAACACTATGAGCAAGATGCAAAGGATTAATGAGTTTTGCC
>DBCI01000131.1:5686-11372 GCA_002292975.1 Polynucleobacter sp. UBA962
GTAATTTGACGCAGGGTTGCCGCTAAGCGTTTTTGCAGAAAGACGCTACCGGTAGCGGGGGCCTTGCCATTTACCAAGAAGGTGTCTGCAAAACCAGGCTGTGGTGTTAACTCCGCACGCTTCTTCTCGGTTAGCGCGGATTGGCTGTGCGTCACCGGTACACCATTCTCTGCATAATGGATTGCATCTTCTAGTAAACGAGAGAGTGGCAGTCTGCCGCCCAAACTCTTTTTAGAGAGGGTAAAGGCTGCCCCCCAACCCGAGATGGTGCCAGCAACGGTATTAGCCGCAATGGGTCCACGAAAGGGGATCGAGCCGGTAATACCTTGCTCGTGATACCAGGTTCGAGTGGCTAAGCCAGCAGCAGCCCCACACGCATCAATGCCGCCCATGGCTTTACCAGGAGCATGAATGACCCAAAAAGAGTCGCCACCAATCGAGTTCATATGGGGATAGACCACCGCAATCGTGGCGGCCGCAGAGATCATCGCCTCAAGGGCATTACCCCCCTCGCGCAAGACGGCCAGAGCGGATTGTGAAGCGAGTGAGTGGGGGGCAACAGCCATCCCCTGAATACCCCATTTTGGTTGCATAGCAATATTTTCCTTTGTACTAGAATGAAGAACGTATTCCCTAAATTAAAGAATATTTGCACTAATAAGGGGAATATACCAACGAAACATCCGTGTTTTCCCTGTAAATTGGAATTTGAAATCGATCCATAGATTCTTGTTTTTTTAGGATTGAGTGATTTATTTCTGAATAACTAATGAAGTTGGATATCTTTAACCGTGGAGGATTCAAATGAGTTCAAGTCGTCGTAAATTTTTAAGTAGCAGTTTAGGTGCCGGTGTTGCTGGTGTTGCGCTTACTGCACCCGCAATTGTAAAGGCACAATCTGCTCAAACCTTTAACTGGAAAATGACCAGTGCTTATCCCAAGGGATCACCCTTTTATATGGATGGTCCAGGGAGCGCCACTGACTTAGCCAAGCGCATTCTTGAGATGTCGGGTGGACGTCTAAAGATCCAGGTCTTTGGAGCCGGTGAATTAATTCCAGCGTTTGAAGGCTTTGATGCAGTTCGTGCTGGTACTGTTGAAATGAACCATGCCAATAGTTATTTCTGGACTGGTAAAACATTTGCTGCTCAATACTTCACAGCCGTTCCCTTTGGTTTGAACTTCCAAGGGATGAATGGTTGGTTTTACGATGGCGGCGGTATTGACTTGTGGAATGAGGTTTATGCACCATTTGGTATGGTTGCTATGCCATGCGGTAATACAGGCGTGCAGATGACCGGTTGGTTTAAGAAAAAGATCAATACGGTTGCTGATCTCAAAGGCTTAAAAATGCGCATCCCTGGCTTAGCGGGTAAGGTCTATGCTAGCCTAGGTGTGGATGTAAAGGTTCTTCCAGGCGGAGAAATTTTCCCAGCACTTGAGCGTGGCGTAATTGATGCTGCAGAGTTTGTGGGCCCATTCCAAGATCGTCGCCTCGGTTTACAAAAGGCCGCTAAGTTTTACTACACTACGGGCTGGCACGAACCCGCAACAACCTCTGAGCTGCTGATTAATAAAGCGGCATGGATGAAGTTGCCTAAGGATTTACAAGAAATTGTTAACAATGCATCAGCCGCGTGTAATGTGATCGGTGAGGCATGGTGTCAGAAAAACAATGCGGATGCGATGGAAGACTTAGTTAAAAAGCAAGGCGTACAAGCATTGCCATTACCTGACTCCGTCATTAAAGCGCTTCGAGCTGAGACCACAAAAATCTTGGATGAAGCTGTTGCTAAGGATCCAATGACTAAGAAAGTCCATGACTCTTATTTTGCCTATAAGAAGAAATACGATGCGTGGGCTGCTTATAGTGAAGCAACCTATCATAGTAAGGTGCGTGGTTAATCAATACGTAAAGGTTTTAAATGCAGAAAGCATCGTTAGTCATTGCTGAACGCATTGAAAGCGTAATTGACCTGTTTGGCAAGGTAGCCTCATGGCTTACCTTGTCAATCGTTCTTTTAATCGTTGTCAATGTGATTTTGCGCTATAGCATGAGCTTAGGCTCCGTTTGGGCACAGGAACTGGAGTGGCATTTATTGGCCGCCATGATTCTCTTTGGGATTAGTTTCTCGTTGTTGCGCGGCGATAACGTCCGCGTTGATTTGTTCTACGCCAATTACACTCCTCAGAAAAAATACATCGTGGATTTAGTCTCCGCGATTTTGACCATCATCATTGCGGTATTTTTTGTCAAACTCTCCATCAATTATGTTGGGCAATCCTTCTCGATCGGAGAAAAGTCTCCCGATCCTGGTGGCATTCCCATGCGATGGCTAGTGAAGTCATTAATACCAATTGGATTTTCTCTTCTCGCCTTGCAAGGTTTTGCAGAGATGTTGCGGGTCATCATGAACCGCCCTAATGCAGGGGGTAAAGAGCATGTTTAATCCAGAAATCATCGCCTTTTTGATGTTGGGTGGCTTTTTTGCCATGCTCATGATTGGTGTTCCTGTTGCCATCTCTTTAGCAACCGTCGGCTTTGTATTTGGTTTTATTGGCTTTGGTGACAATCTATTTAACTTGTTACCCGCCCGAATATTCGGGGTTGCCGCAGGCTATCAGTGGCTAGCCATTCCGCTCTTCATCTTTATGGGGATCATGCTTGAAAAATCAGGCCTAGCGGATGACCTACTTGATGTTATTGGACACATTGCCGGTGGAGTTAAAGGCGGTATGGCCGTTGGTATTATTTTATTTGGAGCGCTGATGGGCGCTACCACCGGTATCGTAGGGGCTACTATCATTACATTGGGCTTGCTCACCTTACCAACTCTTCTAAGAAGGGGGTACGACAAGGGTATTGCGTGCGGCACCATCATGGCATCGGGGACGCTAGGACAAATTATTCCGCCTAGCCTTATTCTGATTTTGCTCTCCGACATCTTGCAACTATCTGTCGGTACTTTATTTGCTGCCGCAGTGATGCCCGGTTTACTACTCACCACGATTTACATCATATATTTGCTAATCCAAGGATGGTTAAAGCCCGAGATGATGCCGCCCATTCCCCTGGAGGAACGAAGCAGAGTATCGGGTAAGGAGCTATGGATCCGCTTTTGGAAAGTGGTCGTTCCACCTATCCTGTTGGTTGTAGCGGTTTTGGGATCCATCGTCGGTGGGGTTGCAGCGCCTACTGAGGCAGCAGCGATGGGCTCATTCGGCTCGATTTTGGTCACCATATTTTCTGGTCGCTTTACTTGGGCGCGCTTGAGGGCGGTGATGATTGATACCACCAAGATCAGTGCCTTGATGATGTTTATCCTAATTTGTGCGCAAGTATTTTCCTTGGCGTTTAGAGGCCTAAATGGCGAAGAGTTGATTGCTAAGCTCTTCAATGTAATTCCAGGTGGGCTCAATAGTGATATCTGGCTCATGCTTCTCCTAATTTTTGTTTTAGGTTTCTTTTTAGAGTGGATTGAGATTAGCTATATTGCCGTACCACTATTTATGCCGATACTCTTGTCACAAGGTGCCGATCCTGTTTGGGTAGCGATGATGATCACGGTTTGCTTGCAGTCTTCATTCCTAACACCACCGTTTGGTTGGGCGCTTTTCTATCTCAAGGGGGTTGCCCCGCCCGAGGTTCTCATTAAGCATCTCTATAAGGGCGCGATTCCATTCATTGCAATGCAGGGCGTAACGCTCTACCTGGTCTTCCAGTTCCCGCAAATCTCGCAATGGTTACCTAAATTAATTGGATGGTAAAAAAGTAGCACCCATCTATACGCTTACGTACTCGGGCTCTGCGCCCGAGCGGGAGCTGTGCACTGATTGCGGCATCTCCCGCTCATCGGATCCCAAGCGCTGTGGGCGCGCCTGCCAGTTTATTGATCCCCAATATGAGGCTCTCGAGCAAGACATTCATGGGCAAACGCGTTTACTAGAACAGAGTGATCAACTCTTCTTTGGTGTCTACCGTACGATGTATCGGGCCAGTATGCAAGACCCTAAAGCAGGCGCACAGTGGACAGGTATTACCACCACGATTGCAGAAAGGCTCCTCGAGAACCAACTGGTAGATGCGGTTTTAACCATGGCACAAGACCCAGCAGATTCTTGGCGGCCCATGCCGGTGTTAATTACGAATTCTAAGGATATGGAACAGGCTCGAGGGATGCGCATGGGGTATGCACCGCTTCTAGCCTTGTTGGATGTTGCTAAGGAGAAGGGCTATAAACGGTTGGCAGTGATTGGTATCCCTTGTCAGGTTTATGCTCTGAGAGCCCTGGAGAAGGAGTTACAGTTAGAGAAGCTCTATGTAATTGGTACACCCTGTTCAGACAACACCACCACTGAGAACTTTCATGAGTTCTTAAACCTCATCGATACCAAGCCCGATACGATTACTTATTTAGAGTTTAGGGCCGACTATCGCGTGGAGATCCGATATACCAATGGAGAGAAGCGAACAATTCCATTCTTGATGTTGCCACTCTCCAAACTCAGACCTGATTTTTTCCCGCTTACGTGCAGAACCTGTGTGGATTACACCAATGCACTGTCTGATATCACGGTTGGTTATATGGGGGGAACGGGGGAGCAGTGGTTAATCGTACGCAATCAACAGGGAGAGGATCTTTTATCTCTTCTGGGTGACGATGTAAAACTTAGCAATCCCGAGAGTAGTGGTAATCGTGTCGGACCTGTAAAAGGGTTTCTGAAGAACGTGGAGTTGGCTGCTGGTGGTTTACCACTTCGACAAATGCCGAATTGGTTAAGACCAATTGTGGGATGGTTAATGCCCAAGATTGGGCCAAAGGGATTAGAGTTTGCAAGAGCACGCGTTGAAATGAAAGCAATTGAAACAGTTCTTCACCTCAGACGAGAATTACCCAAGAAGATGAAGAACATGGTGCCAGAGCATGTTTGGAAGATAGCCAAGCCCTATCAGCTCACTCCAGCTGATGGAGAACAAAAAGATTCTGCTAAATAGACATTACAAAAAGGGCAATGATTAAGACATTAAGGATGCCAAAAATAATGAAGACCGGCTTGTAAATATATTTACGTTTCACTACCTCATCACGCTCTTTTTGGGTCTTGGGATCCATACAAAATATTAGTTCTTTTGTTTTGTTGAGAATGCACCTAGCAATATTAAGACAGCAATCACAATACCTATCAAATCACGATCACGGATATACATGTAAAACCCTAAGGCAAGGGCAACAAATCCAAAGATCATCCACCATTTTCTAGTAATCATCGCATCACCATACCAACAATTGACTCAAAAACAAAGCCCCCAGGCTAGGCTGAGGGCAGAAAATTTGGTGGCGAATCAGGGATTTGAACCCCGGACCTGCGGATTATGATTCCGTCGCTCTAACCAGCTGAGCTAATTCGCCGAACTAGAGATTATAAGGTCAAAAAGGCCTCAAGAGCCAGCCAAGCTCAACCACGGGAATATCCCATCCGGAGGTTATGGAATGTGTCGTTTAAAACGACAGGCTAGAAATAGAGTCAGACATCCTCGGCCCTGGTCGATACCGCCCCGGGCCACCATGAATCTCGATAGCCCACTTGTTGGGCTGTTTTCTTTTAAGGCTTGGCAAGATCCTAAAAGATAGAATAGAGTTTCATAACTAACTAAATCTATATATAAAAAGTGAGGGGTTAAAAA
>DBCI01000129.1:0-605 GCA_002292975.1 Polynucleobacter sp. UBA962
CATCCAGAAAATGCTGCGAAGGCGCTGGCTGAGTTTAAGAATGTGAAACGTCGTCTTGAGTTAATTGGTATTAAGAATCATATTCATGTTTATGATGATTTTGCACACCACCCTACAGCGATTGCTACGACATTGGATGGTTTACGCAAACAAGTCGGCAAGGCGCGTATTTTGGCAGTATTAGAGCCTCGCTCAAATACGATGAAGTTAGGAGTCATGAAATCACAGCTACCGAATAGTCTTCGCTCTGCAGATTTAGTCTTTGCATATGGTGCTGTTAGTGGGAAGGATGCCTTAGGTTGGGATTTGCAGGAGGCCATAACACCATTAGGTGTACGCGGTAAAAGTTTTCAGGATCTTAGTAGGCTAGTAGAAAGTATTGGGACAGCGGCAAAGCCTGGCGATCATATATTAGTGATGAGTAACGGTGGCTTTGGGGGGGTGCATCAAAAAATATTGCAGCGTTTGTCAGAATCAGAAATCAAATAATAAAAAGGAGCGGTAATGCGTTTGCGCAATAAAGTAGCTTTAATTACGGGTGGTGCTAATGGGATTGGATTTGCTACCGCTAAGCGTTTTGAAGAGGAGGGGGCGAAGATAATGTT
>DBCI01000129.1:712-10451 GCA_002292975.1 Polynucleobacter sp. UBA962
AACGTTACTGATCGCGCTAGCATTCAGACGGCAGTCGATACGATCATTGCCAAGCATCATCATATCGATATATTGATTAATAATGCCGGGATTACTCAAGATGCCCGTCTAGTGAAGATGACCGAGCAACAATTTGATGCGGTCATTGACGTTAATTTAAAAGGCGTATTTAACTGTACGCAAATTGTTATTCCTCACATGCTTGAAGCTCAGAGAGGGTCAATTGTTAATGCTTCTAGTGTGGTGGGTTTGTATGGTAATTTTGGGCAAACAAATTATTCAGCCTCTAAATTTGGAGTGATTGGGTTTACTAAAACATGGGCAAGAGAGTTTGGCCAGAAGGGTATTCGCGTCAATGCAGTTTGCCCAGGTTTTATTGCCACGGAGATGGTGAAGGCAATGCCAGAGAATATTTTGCAAGGGATTGAGCAGCGATCCTGGATGGCGCGTTTGGGAACCCCCGAAGAAATTGCCAATGTTTATCTCTTTTTGGCGAGTGATGAGTCAAGCTATATCAATGGTGTGACCATTGAAGCTAGTGGCGGGATTTCTCTTTAATGCATTTACTGTACGAGGAAGGTGGCGAGATTCGTGTGGCTACCGTTTTATCTTCCTCCGGCTCTGGTGAGACCCGGTCGTGGCAAGTAAGCGCCCTATCAGGCAAACATCTTAAGCTCAAAGCAAAAGAGGTATGGCTGGAGTTTGATAATCCTGATGCACCAACCCTCATCACTAATGCCAATGAGCTTGCCAAAACAATTGATTTGCAACTCCTGTGGGATTGTGCTCCTGATCAGGATTTTTTATTTTCAACGATTGCCAAAGAGTATTTTGGGGATGCGGTATCCACTGAACAGCTTGTAGCTTTAGCGATCGCCTTACAAGGTGCGCCGGTTTATTTTCGGCGAAAGGGGCGCGGTAATTTTATGCGAGCACCACTAGCGCAACTTCAGGCTGGTTTGGCTGCCCTGGAGCGTAAGCAAAAGGAGTTAGAACAACAAGAGGCATGGCAATCAGACTTTGTAGCAGGCGAAATGCCTGAGGCGCTTCGACCACAGACAAATGCTTTACTCTTTTCGCCTGATAAAAATAGCCTGGCTTTCAAAGCCTTTAGCGGGGCCTGTGAACAAACCAAGGAGCACCCAGCTCAATTAATGATGCGTTGTGGCGCTTTAGATTCGCCCTTGGCCTATCACCATGGAAAGTTTCTAAGACAACATTTTGAGAGAGGGGTAGGATTTTCAGAGGACTTCAATATCGACCCAGCTGCATGGAAAGCTTGCATCGATGGTTTATCGACTGCTCCAGTGCGAGCATTTTCGATTGATGATGCTGGCACCACCGAGATTGACGATGCGTTATCGCTAACCCCGATTGAGGATGGTCACTATCGATTGGGTATTCATATTGCGGCCCCAGGTTTATTGATTCAGAAGGATGATCCCTTTGATCAAGTTGCCCGTCAGCGAATGTCAACCGTGTATTTTCCGGGGGACAAGATCACGATGCTTCCAGACAGCTTTGTCCATTTTTTTTCTTTGGACCAAGGCAAAGTTTGTCCAGCAGTCTCGCTTTATGTAGATATCAATGCGGCAGGTGAGTTATTAGATACAACATCGCAAACTAAAATAGAGTTAGTTCCCATCGAAGCTAATTTACGTTTGGATGACTTAGAAAGCAGGGTTAGTGAGGAGTCTTTAATCA
This sequence comes from Polynucleobacter sp. UBA962, assembly GCA_002292975.1. Taxonomy (GTDB): domain Bacteria; phylum Pseudomonadota; class Gammaproteobacteria; order Burkholderiales; family Burkholderiaceae; genus Polynucleobacter. The sequence goes on from DBCI01000129.1 coordinate 2,417, forward strand.
ATCCTGGCACCAGCCTACCCTATCAAAAAGAGCTTTGCATCCTTTGGAGTTTGGCCAAGTTTTTACATGGTAGACGACAGGAACAGCGGGCCAAAACTGGTTTGCGGGTTGAGCAACTTGGAGTAAACGATCCCAATGCCTTAGTACGAGACTTTAATTTTCAGATTAGCCCCGATCAAAGCACTGTAGAAATAGTGCCACGACTACGCGGCTCTATTTTGGATTCGATCGTTGCTGAATGCATGATTTTGTGTAATCGTATTTGGGGACAACAATTAGCAGAACATGGCTTGCCTGCTTTATTTCGTACTCAAAAGGGTTGGGGCCCTCAGCGTACGCGGATGCAAACAAGCCCGGGACCTCATGAGGGCTTGGGCCTTGATTTCTATGCATGGTGCACATCTCCACTAAGGCGCTATTCTGATTTAGTCAATCAATGGCAATTGATAGCACTTGCTAGAAATGGGGTGACTGCAAAAATGGTAGCGCCATTCTCTCCCAAAGATGCGACCTTGATGGGGATTGCGGCTGATTTTGAGAACGTTTATCAACACTATGCTGAGCACCAAGATCGTATTGAGAAATACTGGTGTTTACGATGGCTTTCCCAGCAAGGCTTGCCCAAGTTAATACATGCACGTCATCTTAAAGAAGGAATGTCGCGTCTTGAGCCTATCCCCTTGCATTTACCGATTCCTGAACTGGCCAATCAAGCGAGGATGGCTCGGGCTAAGATTGAGGTTATGGATATTGATCTATTGCAATTGACCGCTGCCGCTCGTGTGGTCGAGATTGAAAGCTCTCCAGACCTAGCCGAGACCGCAGCCTCTAATGAAACTGCAATGGGCTCTTCAGAATGACTCTCACCATGATGCCTAATTCGCCAGTGCATATTCGCCCCCTATGGGTTGCCTTGGCTGTGTCATTGCTTCTACATGGCTTATTTTTAAGTCACCGTTGGTTTGAGGCGCACGAACAAGAGCGTCGTTTAAATACCCCCTTAAGCGTTGTCTTGGTCAATGCTAGCAGTAAAGCGCCGCCCCAGAAGGCACAGAAGCTTGCCCAAGCAGATCTCGATGGGGGTGGTTTGACCATTAATCAAGAGGCTAGTGCGATGCATCGCGCACGATTGGGCGCAGATGCAAAATTAGAGGCACTTGAGAAACGTCAAAAGCAGTTACTGTCTAAATTAGAGGCTGATAAAAAACAGGCTTCCGGCAAACGAAGTGGGGAAGAGGCCAAACAGATTACAGAAATGAATGCTCTAGAGGCTGAGTTAGCAAAACGTCTTAGCCCCGAGGGACGATTACCACGACGGACGGTGTTAAGCGCGAGTAGCGCAAAGACGGTAGCATTTGCGTATTACTACGATGCGATGCGCCAAAAAATAGAGGCCTATGGCAATACATTTTTTCCGCGAGTGCAAGGACGACCCATCTATGGCAGTTTGGTTTTAACGGTGAGTGTTGATGCTGAAGGCCGCATTGCTAGTAATAGCAAAGGACGTGAGGGGATTGAGGTTAGTCGCTCCTCAGGAGTTCCGGAGTTAGATCGTCAAGCCGTTGCGATTGTGCGAGCTGCGGCGCCGTATGGTCCATTTCCCCCGGAGATGCGTAGACAGCTCGATATTTTGGATTGGGTTTCTACCTTTGAGTTCACACGCGATGCAAAAGAGCAATCCGGAAATCGTTTTGAATTAAAGAATGGCGTGAATCGATGAGCTCCTTACCATTTTTGACCCACTTAGAGCCTGATCTTTTCAAGGGTAGGGATATTTACGCTGTTTTTGGTAATCCGATTGCTCACAGTCAATCCCCGCAGATTCATGAACAATTTGCGCGACGTAGCAATCAAGATCTTAGCTATGTGCGCATTCAGCCTGAGCCTGATCAATTTTCTACGATGCTGTCTGCATTTTTTCAGATGGGGGGTAAAGGAGCCAATATTACGGTCCCCTTTAAGCTCGAAGCTTACGCACAGTGTCAGCAATTAACTCCGCGCGCCAAATTAGCCGGCGCTGTTAACACCATCTGGCAAGAGAATGGTCACTTAGTTGGGGACAATACCGATGGCGTTGGTTTAGTTCGTGACTTGCGTTCTCAAGGTATTGAACTAAAGAATAAGCGTATCTTAATAGTGGGCGCTGGCGGCGCAAGTCGTGGCATCATTGGCCCCATCGCACAAGAGTTACCGAGTAGTTTAATCATTACCAATCGAACTGTTGGTAAGGCCGAAGAACTAGTTGTCACATTTAAAGAACTTACCAATTCCATAGCGGTCGATATAAGGGCGTGGTCACTCTCCCAACTCGAACAAGAAAATTTATTACCGTTTGATCTTGTTATGAACGCTAGCGCAGCTGGCTTAGATCGCCAAAGTCCATTTAGTGAGTTGGCCGCTAAGTCTGTCTTTCGGCCAAATTGTTTTGCCTATGATTTACTTTATGGCAAGACCACGCCTTTTATACAGCAGGCTCTAGAGCGCGGTTGTCGAGTTAGCGATGGCTTGGGAATGCTGGTTGAACAGGCGGCAGAGGCATTTGTTCTTTGGCGCAAGTTGAATATAGAGTTACTCGATACCCGCATTATTCTTGCGAGCTTACGACAGGTTTAAGCCCCATGCGGTGGCTACTCTATTTCTTAAAATGCATCGTTTGGGGCGTAGTTGCGATTCAGATTTATTTTGTAGTGCAAATTGCCGCCTGGATCTTTATTAATCCAAGTAGCACTGCTTTTCAGAGGGCAGAGCATTGGCGACTATGCCATCTCAGTCTTCATTGTCCGATTCAGCATCGTTGGGTCCCATACTCACAGATAAGTAATGATCTCAAGCGCGCCATCTTAGTGAGTGAGGACGATATTTTTTTTACACACTCAGGAGTACGCATTGAGGATATGCAAAAAGCATGGGAGAGAAATCAAAAAGAAGGTGCTAGGGTGGTAAGGGGTGGTTCTACGATAACCCAACAACTAGCTAAGAATTTATTTCTCTCCTCAGAAAAAAACTATTTTCGTAAGACTCAAGAGTTGATCATTACGGGATTACTTGAACTTATCCTATCCAAACAGCGCATTTTAGAAATCTACATGAACTCAGTCGAGTGGGGTGAAGGTATTTTTGGGATCGGTGCCGCTACCCAACATTACTTTGTGAGCGCTCCAAAAAATATTACCCGTGATCAGGCCGCTGCTTTGGCATCGGCCTTGCCGGCACCAAAATGCTTTGATAAGAGTAAATATTGCAAACGAGGCAGCATTGACTTTAGTGCGCGTCAACAATTTATCTTGGAGAGCATGGACCGAATCGCCCTTCCGAAGCCAAAATAGGAAAAATCAGTAGTTTCGTTGCCGACTGGATTTTTACTTTAGTTTTTCTTGGGCAGTACGCAGCGCATCGCGGGTCTCTTGCGCAACCACTCTCGCGGCACTCGCATAATCGTCACCGGAGCTGGCATACAAAATTGCACGAGAGGAATTAATCATCATGCCGATACCTGGACGCTTAGCAATGGCACCAGCCTTGACCGTCGCCTCAATATCGCCACCCTGTGCCCCAATTCCTGGGATTAATAAAGGCATATCGCCCACAATCGATCTAACTTTGGCGATTTCTTGGGGATAGGTTGCACCAACTACTAGAGCAATCTGACCAGATTGATCCCATTCTTTTGCAAGCTGGGCCACTTTTTCAAAGAGAGCCCCATTATTCGCAAGATGAAGGTTTTGCAGATCAGAGCCGCCGGGGTTGGAGGTTCTGCAGAGAATGATCACTCCCTTACCCTCATGTTGCAAATAAGGCTCAACCGAATCCTTGCCCATATAGGGATTGACCGTTACTGCATCGGCCCCATATCGTTCAAAGGCTTCCATCGCGTAGTGCTCCGCAGTGCTGCCAATATCCCCACGTTTAGCATCCAAAATAACCGGGATATTGGGATACTGGGTCTTCAAGTAGGCAATTAGCTCCTCCAACTGGGTCTCAGCACCCTGAGAGGCGAAGTAGGCAAACTGTGGCTTAAAAGCACAAACCAAATCGGCGGTTGCATCCGCAATTTTTTGACAGAACTCTAGGGTGGCATGGGGCTTACCGGCTAGAGAAGAGGGGAATCGCTTGGGGTCAGGATCTAGCCCCAAACAGAGCATGCTGCCCTGTGAAGCCCAAGCAGCCTCAATCTGATCCCGAAAGGACCCCCCTTTTTTTGTCAAATGTAATGAACTGTTCATAGTGCATAGGATAAACTAGCGCATTCGTCGGGAGTTCACCATGATCAACTTGTTCGTCCTACAAAATGGCCGTCTATCGCAAGAGCAAGTCGAAGATCGCAATGAACTACTTCAGCACCATAATCCTATTTGGATTGACGTCATCGACCCGGAAGAGGAAGAACTCCTCTGGATCAAAGAAGCTTTTGCAGTTCAACTGCCAGAACTAGATGATTTAGGTGACTTAGAAGCGTCTGCTCGTTACTTTGAAGCAGATGATGGGCATCTGCATATTCGCACTGATTTCTTGTTAGACGAAGAAGACACATCACGTAACGTGAGGGTGGCTTTCGTCTTAACCAACCAAGTTCTTTTCTCCATTCATGATGAAGACTTACCAGTATTTAGGCTCGTTCGTCTTCGTGCGCGGTTGCGGCCAGGCTCTGTTAGTAATGCGAAAGATGTTCTCCTGGATTTGTACTCAACCGATGCTGAATATTCGGCAGACGCGCTCGAGGAGGTTTATGAAAATCTAGAGCAAGCGGGTAAGCGCGTCTTATCTGAAACCATTACCGATGCCGATGCCGCAGGTGTTCTAGAGACCATTGCGACCGAGGAAGATACCAATGGCCGTATTCGTCGCAATGTGATGGATACGCGTCGTGCACTGTCCTTTCTAATGCGCAGTAAGTTGCTCTCGGATGAGCAGCAAGAAGAGGCTCGCCAGATTCTGCGTGATATTGATTCTTTAGAGAATCACACGGCATTTTTGTTTGACAAGATTAACTTCCTGATGGATGCAACCGTGGGCTTTATTAGTTTGAACCAGAGCAAAATTATTAAGATCTTCTCTGTGGTCTCGGTTGCTTTGATGCCACCTACTTTACTGGCGAGTATTTGGGGGATGAATTTTGAGTTTATGCCCGAGGTAAAAGAGACTTGGGGTTATCCGGCCGCCATCATCACCATGATTATTTCCGCAATGATTCCATTAGGGTACTTCCGCCATAAAGGTTGGCTGAAGTCTAACTAAGCTTTACTTACACAGCGTTATTTTCTAAGTATTTGTATTAATTCATTGAGAGCATATGCACAGGCTTGCTCACGAATTGCTTGACGATCGCCATCAAAGATTTGAGTGCTTGCAATCAAGAGGGCGGGGCTTCCTGGAAATTGAACCGCCCATGCAAAGCAAACCATACCAACTGGTTTATTTTCCGTAGAGCCACCTGGTCCGGCAATGCCAGTGATGGCGATACTGGTTTTTGCCGCACTATAGTTCAGCGCCCCTTGAGCCATGGCTTTGGCAACCTCTTCACTGACTGCACCATATTGCTCGATGATGGAGGGTGATACTCCAACACTCTCTATCTTAGATGCATTGCTATAGGTCACAAAGCCGCGATCAAACCACAGGCTTGATCCTGCTTGGGCAGTGAGGTGTGCTGCAAGTTGGCCGCCCGTGCAGGATTCTGCTAAGGCAATCTTGATGGATGATTTTTCCAAAAGATCGGAAAGTGTTTGAACTAGTGAAGCAATAGATTGATTCATCAGAAGAGTCGCATCCCCAACAAAATAAGAGCGATTGTAAAAAAAGCTGCCAAGAGATCGTCTGCGATGATTCCAAAACCCTGCCAGATGATTGCTCGCACTGAATTTACATGAGCATTTCTTTTGAAATACCGGTCAACGCGATTGATGGGCCAGGGCTTGATGGCATCCAAGAATCGAAATAATGCAAAAGCAAGAGCTTGAATTACAAATGACTCAGACCCAATACAAAAAAGAACCAGCCAAAACGCAATAATCTCATCCCACACAATACTGCCATGATCAGGATAGCCAAGATCTTTGCTGCAAATACCGCAAGCCCAGCAACCATAGACTAAGCCAAAAATAATTACGACCACTATCGCTGCCTCTGAAAAAAATACTTGCATCACTACATAAAGAATCCAAGCAAGGAGAGTCCCAGCGGTGCCAGGAGCAAAGCGACTCAGCCCACTTCCTAAGCCGAGCGCGATGGTGCGATTGATGGATCCCAGCATCCAGGCAAATGTGATGGGGGAAGGAGCGGTCATGATTACTAAAAATGATTACTTAAAATGATCAAAGGATTGCAAAAGAGCATTTGTTAGCTCTGCCCGTAAAAGCTTGCCGTCATGATCAAGTAGAGTAATGCTTTGTATATCCTCCTCACTCTCGACCAGTTGGCCAATACGAGTGAGCGTAATCCCTAGATCGTTGGCAATTTGTTGAATGTGAAGACGATGCTTTTGATCGGCTGTAAAACAAAGCTCATAGTCATCACCACCTGCCGCTGCACATTGCCGACGAATCTGCGCTTCTTGTTCGTGTAAAACATTCGATATTGGTAAGGAATCAATCCAGACCTCAGCATGAAGGTGAGATGCTTTCAGAATATGCTTTAGATCGCCTAGCAAGCCATCAGAGATATCAATCCCTGCGCTTGCAATACCTCGCAATGCAATACCAAGCTCAATGCGTGGTATTGGTTCATGCAGTCGTTGATTAATCGACCTTAGCTGGTCGGTATTTAAATGAAGGCCCCATTCATTGCGAGCATGAGCAAGCGCTAAGCGCGCATCGCCTACTGTACCCGATGCCCAAATATCATCATGGTTCTGTGCGCCACTTCGGCGCATACTGTGATTGGAAGGAACGCTACCGAGTGCCGTAATGTTAATGGTCAGTGGCCCTGCACAAGTGTCGCCACCAATTAAGGGGCAATTAAATTGCTCTGCCTCTGCAAATAAGCCCCGTGCAAATGCTTTTATCCAAGCATCATCCGTATTGGGTAATGCGAGGGAGAGTGTGAATCCAAGTGGGCTTGCACCCATAGCGGCTAAATCAGAAAGATTGACCGCTAGGGATTTCTTTCCTAAGCGGAATGGGTCAGCATCTGCAAAGAAGTGTCTTCCCGATACCAGCATATCGCTAGTGATTGCAATGAGCTCCCCCTCTTTGGGTTTGAGTAAGGCGCAATCATCACCAATACCTAGTACAGGGGTATTTTCAGGATTTATTTGGGCCATCGCAATGGCCCCCGCCTTAAAAACCGACTCAATGAGGGCGAACTCCCCCATATTCTCTAAGGGGTTTTTTGTGGGGTTTGCTATTCGATCAGACATGGGCACATTTTAGGCGGGGTTTGGTAGATCTCGTTCCGTGCGAGCACGGCCTTAGCTCGGGCTGCGCTCAATACCCCTTTCGGAGTAATCCCTTGGGAGGAATAGAATAGAAACTTGAGCAAATATTTAACAAAAATGATTATTGTTAATTGCAACATTTAGAGCCTCCTAGGCCTTAAAAGTAACTTCACACCCATAAAACCCCTCTACCTCTTGCCCGCGGATCACTATGAGTCAGTCTGGAAATAATCCTAATCACAATAAAGAAGAGCAAATCAAGGCCTTACGAGAGGCCGCTCTGCAGTATCACGAGTTTCCTGTCCCCGGAAAGATCGCGGTTACGCCAACCAAACAATTAACTAATCAGCGGGATTTGGCCTTAGCCTACACCCCAGGAGTTGCTGCTGCGTGTGAAGAGATTAAAAAAGATCCGGCTAACGCCTTTCGGTATACCGCCCGCGGCAATTTAGTGGGTGTAGTTACGAATGGAACCGCCGTGCTCGGTTTGGGTGACATTGGCCCGCTGGCTAGTAAGCCGGTGATGGAAGGCAAGGCTGTCTTATTTAAGAAGTTTGCCGGCATCGATGTGTTTGATATAGAGATCAATGAAAGTGATCCCGAGAAGTTAGTTGAGGTGATTGCTGCTCTAGAACCTACTTTTGGCGGCATTAATTTAGAGGA
>DBCI01000129.1:10536-11613 GCA_002292975.1 Polynucleobacter sp. UBA962
TTTCATGACGATCAGCACGGCACGGCGATTGTGGTCGCTGCTGCCATTCTCAATGGGTTAAAGGTAGTTGATAAAGACATTAGTAAGATCAAGCTGGTGACCTCGGGCGCTGGTGCAGCAGCGCTAGCGTGTTTGGAGTTGTTGGTTGATTTGGGTTTGCCCAAAAGCCATATTTGGGTAACCGATATTGTGGGCGTGGTTTATGAGGGCCGAACGGAGTTAATGGATCCGAAGAAAGCACCTTTTGCCCAGAAGACAGAAAAACGTACTTTAGGGGAAGCCATTGAAGGTGCTGACGTATTTTTGGGTTTATCTGCTGGCGGGGTTCTAAAGCCAGAGATGGTAAAGCGGATGGCGGATCAGCCGCTCGTATTTGCCTTAGCAAATCCCACCCCAGAGATTCTCCCTGAGGAAGTGAAAGCAGTTCGTCCAGATGCAGTTATGGCTACCGGGCGGACCGATTACCCCAATCAAGTGAACAATGTTTTGTGTTTCCCGTTTATATTCCGTGGCGCCTTGGATGTGGGTGCCACCACCATTACGCGTGAGATGGAAATCGCAGCCGTTAAAGCTATTGCTGAATTAGCACGCGCTGAGCAAAGCGATGTAGTCGCTGCAGTCTATAGCTCTGAGAACTTAGCGTTTGGGCCGGATTACTTAATTCCTAAGCCATTTGATCCCCGCCTGATTACCGTGATAGCTCCAGCAGTAGCTAAGGCAGCGATGGATTGTGGGGTAGCAACTCGACCGATTAAAGACTTTGCAGTTTACAAAGATCAATTACAGCAATTTGTGTATCACTCAGGCACCATCATGAAACCTCTTTTTGGCATTGCTAAGAAGATTCCGGCGGAGCAAAAACGGATTGTCTTCTGCGAGGGTGAAAATGAGAGGGTGATGCGCGCGGTTCAAGTTATCTTGGATGAAAATATAGCAAATCCGATTTTGATCGGTCGTCCCTCAGTGATTGAACATCGGATTGAGAAATATGGCCTGCGTATGAAGGTGGGGGTTGATATTGAGATTGTTAACCCTGAAAGCGACGCTCGTTTTAGAGACTTTTGGCAAACCTACTTA
>DBCI01000129.1:11704-13990 GCA_002292975.1 Polynucleobacter sp. UBA962
TGAAGAAGGGTCAGGCTGATGGCATGATTTGCGGGACGCTTAGTAACGTCAGCGCTCATCTTAAATACATCGACGAGGTGATCGGACATGAACCTGGTGCGAATGTTTATGGTGGAATGTCTGGGCTTATATTGCCTAATCGCCAAGTCTTTTTGGTGGATACACATGTCAATATTGATCCTACCGCTGAGCAATTAGCGGCGATTACTTTGTTAGCGGCTAGTGAGATGCGTAAACTGGGTATGACCCCCAAGGTTGCTCTTCTGTCTCACTCCAACTTTGGTTCAAGTGATGCCCCCTCAGCAGTCAAAATGCGTGAGGTTTTAGCCATCTTACAAAGTACTGCTCCCGATCTAGAGGTCGATGGTGAAATGCACGGTGATTGTGCCCTAGACCCTGAAATCCGCGCAGGGGCGATTACGCAGTCAAGCTTAAAAGGGGAGGCTAATTTATTAGTTTTACCTAATATTGATGCAGCCAATATCTCGTATAACCTCTTAAAAACAGCTGCTGGTAACGGCGTGGCGATTGGCCCACTCCTCCTTGGGGTGGCAAAACCGATTCATATTCTTACCCCTGCTGCAACGGTACGCCGGATTGTGAATGTGACTACCTTAGCCGTGGTGGAGGCTGCCAGCCAATCTAGAGGGTTATTCTAAGGAATACTAATGTTTAGTAAGTGGTTACTTACTTTTAATTTTATGTTATAAATCAGTAACTTATAAAATAAGTACCTGAATTGGACTTGATTTGAGGGCGGGATAAGGGTAATCTATTACCCATCATGAATATTCTTCCTGAAAACATATCTTCAGCAAGCGTCGAAGACCACAGCCGCGCAGAAAATTGGGACAGAAATGATCAAGCTGACCGGGAATCCTCGGCTGCTAGCATTTATGCCCAAGGTGGTTTGTCTCGTCTTCAGACCTATGCTGCCAATCAAGACCTAGGAAAAAAAGTGACAGCTTCTTGGCGCGCCGCTTTGGCAATGAGAGATGCTGGACCTCCAGCAATGTTGCGCAGTGTGCGCCCCAATATCGTGCAATCAATACGTGCGTTCAGAACAAGCGATTTGGCCGAAGCTGCTAATGAGCTCGGCCAGCATTTTGTCTACGCAGCGTGTACGAATGCCAATACGAAGGGTGAGGTCTTGGAGGCTATTGCCAATGCGTATATGTTCACGAAGCAACAGGCCAAGAATTTTGATCCCTTGTTGGATGCTTTAACTACTTTGGTCGATAAAGCAGGACCTCAGCCCGGCTTTGTGGTGGTCTTGGAAGGACTTCCATGCACACAAAAATTTGATAAGGAAGCCCGCGAGACCTTGCTCGATGTGTTTCGTGATGCAGTTGAGTTCTGGTCCGAACGGCGCGTGCCCTATCGCGTGTTCTACTCCTTCGCTTAAATTTTTCTAAGCTCTTTTTAGATTCCAAACAGTATGAACGGCTGTGATCGCCACGATCCCGGCCGTTTCTGTTCTTAGGGTTCGGGGTCCTAGAGAGAGTATTTGAAAGCCAGCCTGTTGGGCTAAGGCTTCTTCATTGGGAGAGTGTCCACCCTCTGGGCCAATAGCTATGCATATGTCCTCTGGCGTTTGTTGGTGTAAAAATCGCTCAAAGGAGTCATTGGTATTTGGGCTCAGGAGGACTTTGATCTTGGCATTTGTAGCGCCGATGGCATTTTTGTAGTCCTGTACCGCTCCAATTTGAGGAATGATCGTTCGATCGCATTGTTCACAGGCTGCTTCAGCAATAGCGCACCAGTGGGCCAAGCGTTTTTCTGAGCGTTTGTGGTCGCTGTGTAGTCGCAAGACAGAGCGCTCACATTCAACCGGAATGATTTGGGCAACACCCGTTTCAACAGCTTTTTCAATAATCCAATCCATTTTGTCGCCACCCGCCAAGCCTTGAATCAGCTCAATACGATAGGGTGACTCTCGGTGCAAATCCGTCTCAATATGAGTGATTGCAATTTTTCCAGATTGCTTGGAAAGACTTAGTAAGCGTGCTTTTGCGGTATGGCCTTTACCATCAAAGATAGAAAATGAGTCAGAGTCGTTGATCCGCCGTACACGAAGATGATGCGCAAGATCAGTATGAATGTCACAAATCAATGGTGCTTGATCGGATTGGGCCCAATCACCAGCGAGATAGAACTGTGGCATCCGAAATTAACCCAATCTCTTTTGGTTTACTTCTTCTTGCTACGGCAATTTTTTTTCTGACAATGCCCATACATCGCCAAAGAATGCTCTTGTAATTTAAAGCCAAGAGATTTGGCGATCTC
>DBCI01000129.1:14106-16028 GCA_002292975.1 Polynucleobacter sp. UBA962
ATGGCTCGGCTATCCCCTTTACTGGACTCAAAATGACTTCGTAAGAGGATGCCGGCTTGCTCAAATTGAGTAAGAACCCGGTAAACAGTGGCAATACCAATATCAGAGTCATCCTTAGAGAGCGCCATATAGACTTCCTCGGCACTGTAATGGGAGCTCGGGTTTTGCTGAAAAAACTCTAGAACCTTAATACGGGGTGCAGTCACTTTTAGGCCGATTTCTCGAAGTTCGGCGGGTGAGGAGTTTTGGCTCATAAGGGTTTACGGTCTCACTTGGGCATTGGGCGCTAAAATCAAGTACTTAATGATACGTTGAAGCTTTAGTCCATGCAGATTAGCATCTTTACCCGCCCTGTTAACCATTGTTTGGCTAGAAGCCAAAGGACCCTCTTGGCATGCTTCTTTTGCCTTGTTTTGGGTGCCTGCTCATCGGCGATCGATAATACCCAACGGGCGTGGATGAATAGTATTTTCAAGCCCTATGTGCCTGATGTCGTTCAGGGTAATTTTATTTCTAGTGAGCAATATGCCAGCTTAAAGCTTGGTATGACCCGCGAGCAGGTTCGTCAAATTATGGGAACCCCTCTCATGGCTAGTTACTTTCACGCCAATCGTTGGGATTATGTCTTTGAGTTTAAGCGCGAGGGCGAGACCATCGGAAAGGAGCGCCGCGTCACTTTATTCTTTCAGGGGGATCAGCTAATTAAGTTTGGCGGTGATGCCTTGCCTACAGAAGTCGAGTTGGTTGCAGAAATTGATAATTATGCGCGGGAGAGGCGCAGTTTTTGGGATGTTGTGACCGGTAAAAATAAACCTCCGAAAAGGGTTAAAAAAGCACCCCCCGAAGCGATGGTCATTAATCAGCCAAGTAACTTACCACTGCCATCCCCACAGCCAGATGCAATCGTTACACCCGTTAAAAACTAGTGGATAGAGACTAAACTATGCCAATGAAATTTGCGGTTGCCGGTGCTACCGGAAAGATGGGCAAGATGCTCATTGAAACCATTCTGAATGATCCAAATGCGGAGCTAACTGGCGCACTCGAGCATAGCGCATGCCCACAGTTAGGGAGCGATGCCGGAGCATTTCTAGGTAGAGAAACAAAAGTTCAAATTACTGCTGATCTCGTGAAAGGCTTAGCCGGTGCTGAATACTTAATTGATTTCACGAGACCTGATGGCACATTACTGCATGCTGCTGTCGCCCAAAAGGTGGGGGTCAAAATGATTATCGGTACTACAGGTTTTACACCAGAGCAGTTAAAGCAGTTACAGAGTACCGCACAATCAATTGCAATCGTCTTTGCCCCGAATATGAGTGTTGGCGTCAATGCGACCTTTAAGATTGTCCAAGTCGCTGCACAGCTGCTTAATCAGGGCTATGACATTGAGATCGTAGAAGCCCATCATCGCCATAAAGTCGATGCGCCCTCTGGTACTGCTCTAAAAATCGGTGAGGTGATTGCGGCGGCACAAGGCAAAGGTTTGAATGAGGTAGCTGTGTATGCCCGTGAGGGTCATACAGGCCCAAGAAAGAGCGGCAGCATCGGCTTTGCCACCATTCGTGGTGGCGATATTGTTGGCGATCACACCGTGATTTTTGCGGGTGAAGGTGAGCGGATTGAAATTAGTCACAAATCAAGCAGTCGTCAGTCTTATGCCCAAGGTGCTTTGCGGGCAGCCGCCTTTTTACAAAATCAAACGAAGGGCTGGTTTGATATGCAGGATGTTCTTGGCCTCAAAAAATAACTACATCATTTATAAAACAAATAAAAATTTAGAGTAAGACGGCGATGGCAATGAATTATGATTTTCGTAGTATTGAGGCCAGTGCGCATAGCGACTGGATCAAGGACGATGTATACCGCGTAACGGAGAATACAAAGAGTTCGAATGGTCACGTAAAGCCCAAGTTTTATGC
>DBCI01000129.1:16183-17162 GCA_002292975.1 Polynucleobacter sp. UBA962
TAATGCCCATGGGTTGGGATGCCTTTGGGATGCCAGCAGAGAATGCTGCTATCCAAAATAATGTCCCTCCTGCGCAATGGACTTATCAAAATATTGATTACATGCGCAAGCAAATGGCAGCGATGGGCTTAGCAATTGATTGGTCGCGCGAGATTGCAACCTGCAAGCCGGATTACTATCGCTGGAACCAATGGTTATTTCTAAAGATGTTAGAGAAGGGTATTGCCTACCGTAAGACCCAAACCGTGAACTGGGATCCCATTGATCAAACGGTGCTGGCAAATGAGCAGGTGATTGATGGACGTGGATGGCGTTCTGGTGCTTTAGTTGAAAAGCGTGAGATCCCTGGTTATTACCTCAACATTACTGCCTACGCAGAAGAACTGCTGACTGGTTTAGATAAGCTAGATTGGCCTGAACGCGTTAAGATCATGCAGCAAAACTGGATTGGCAAAAGTCAGGGAGTACGTTTTGCATTTACCCACCAAATTAAAAATGATGCTGGTGATTTGATTGGGGACGGCAAAATGTATGTCTTCACCACGCGCGCTGACACCATTATGGGTGTTACATTTTGTGCAGTTGCGGCAGAGCATCCCTTGGCTAGTCAAGCAGCTAAGTCGAATCCGGTTTTAGCGGGCTTTATTGAGAAGTGTAAAACCGGGAGTGTGATCGAGGCAGATATTGCCACCCAAGATAAGGAGGGCATGCCTACGGGTTTCTATGTAACCCATCCGATTACGCAAGAGCCAATTCCGCTCTGGGTTGGTAATTATGTGTTGATGTCCTATGGGGACGGAGCGGTGATGGGTGTACCAGCCCATGATGAACGTGACTTTGCATTCGCCAATAAATACCAGCTTCCAATTAAGCAAGTCATTGCAGTAAAGAGCAACACCGCTTTATTTAACCCAAGCCATTGGCAAGATTGGTATGCCCAAAAAGATAATGTCGAGTGCATAGAGAGCAATCGCTACGA
>DBCI01000129.1:17288-19082 GCA_002292975.1 Polynucleobacter sp. UBA962
TGGGGAACGCCAATCCCGATTATTCATTGTGATAGCTGTGGTGAGGTTCCGGTGCCCGAAGCTAATTTGCCAGTCATACTTCCAGAGGACTGTGTGCCAGATGGCTCCGGTAATCCCCTAAATAAACGAAACGATTTTTTGCAGGTCGATTGTCCTAAATGTGGAAAGCCTGCTCGCCGTGAGACCGACACGATGGATACCTTTGTTGATTCGTCTTGGTATTTCATGCGCTATACCGGACCTGATGCAAAGACGATGGTCGACGATCGTAATGCGTATTGGATGCCAATGGATCAATACATTGGTGGTATTGAGCATGCAATTTTGCATCTGCTGTATGCGCGTTTTTGGACCAAGGTTATGCGTGACCTAAAGCTCATTAATTTTGATGAGCCTTTTCAGAATCTATTAACCCAAGGTATGGTCTTAAACGAAACTTTTTACAAAGAGAATGATGGCAAGAAGCAATGGATTAATCCCTCGGAGGTTGAGCTTGATTTGGATGAAAAAGGCCGACCCATTGCCGCTAAATTAATCAAAGATGGCTCGCCTGTGCAGATTGGTGGCGTTGAGAAAATGGCCAAGAGTAAGAACAACGGGGTCGATCCTCAAGCGCTCATTGATCAATATGGCGCAGATACGGCGCGTTTATTTACGATGTTTGCCGCTCCCCCTGAGCAACAGCTCGAGTGGTCCGGCGCTGGGGTTGAGGGCGCCTCACGGTTTTTAAGACGACTCTGGATTTATGCCAGTTCTCAGGCGCAGGTTCTTCACAATATTCAAACAGTAATTACTGGTGAACTCAATACAGCTGAGAAGGATCTTCGCTTTGAGGTGCATACTATTCTCAAGCAGGCTAATTTTGACTATCAACGTCGTCAATACAATACGGTCGTATCCGCGGCGATGAAGATGTTAAATGTTTTAGAGCCCATTAAGTTAGATGGCGCATCACCACAAATTAGTCCAGCTGTTCTATCGGAGTCTCTGAGTATTTTGTTACGTATTCTCTATCCCGTAGTGCCCCATTGCACGTATGTGCTTTGGCAGGAATTGGGTTTTGCAAAACAGTATGGATCGATTCTGGATGCCCCATGGCCTGAAGTTGATGAGTCTTCTCTAGTGCAAAGTGAGATAGAGTTGGTATTGCAAGTCAACGGTAAGCATCGTGGGCAGATTAAGGTGCCTGCTGATGCCTCCAAGGAAGCAATCGAGACTATTGCCCTTCAGGCTGAATCAGTTCAGAGGATTTTGAATGGCGCCAATCCTAAGAAAGTCATTGTGGTACCGGGTAGACTCGTGAATGTCGTAGCATAGCGATATGAGCCATTTCTTGACCCACAATCGCCGAACATTTTTAAAGACCCTGGGAGGTATTAGTCTCCTCTCTTTTGGCGGGCTCTCCGCGTGCGGATTTAGGCTAAGAGGCTCGGTCACCATTCCCTATAAAGCGATTCTAATTTCGGGTCGTCCTTCACCCCAGCTTCGTTACGATCTCGAGCGCATCATTGTCACTGGCTCAAATGCAAAAGTAGTAAGTAATGGCAAAGATGCCGATCTGATTTTAGAGATTGTGAGTGAAGAAAGTACAAGGCAGATCTTGACCTACACGTCCACTGGGCAGATCTCCGCTTATCGTCTTAATAATCGTGTGATTTTTAGAGCCTTTGATAATGTTGGTGCCGAGATTATTCCAGAGTCTGATATTTATGTCACTCGCGATTTAGATTTCACGACCGCAACTGTTTTAGCATCGGATGTTCAGCAACAGCAGTTTTTAGAGAGTATGCGCGC
>DBCI01000129.1:19153-19287 GCA_002292975.1 Polynucleobacter sp. UBA962
CTGATCAGGGCAGGAAGGCGCTATGATTAAAAGCGACGCATTCCATCTTCATTTGACTGCCCTTGCAAAAGATCAGCAAAGTTTTAAGCCCCTTTATATTTTTAGCGGTGATGAGCCCTTATTGATGATGGAGG
>DBCI01000129.1:19398-21009 GCA_002292975.1 Polynucleobacter sp. UBA962
ATGTCCTTATTTGGGGATAGGCGTTTTATTGAATTACGCATACCTACTGGTAAGCCTGGTCGAGAAGGCGCTGAATCTCTAAAACAGTTTGCAGAGAAAATTGATTTATCAAGTAATCACGTTGATACGATTGTTTGTATTATCTTGCCGCGTTTAGATGCGAAGACTAAGAGTTCAGCTTGGTTCACTGCATTAGACGATGTCGGTATGGCTGTGCAAGTCGACTCAATTGATCGTATTACTCTTCCAAGTTGGATTGCAGCTCGTCTGAAAAAACAATCTCAGGAAGTGGAGGCAGGTGAAAGCGGGCAACGTGCACTCCAATTTATGGCTGATCAGGTTGAGGGGAATTTAATTGCAGCGCATCAAGAAATCCAGAAATTAGCTCTGCTTTATCCGGCTGGCAAATTGAGTGAGGAGCAGATTCGTTCTGCTGTGCTTAAGGTAGCGCGTTATGACATTTTTGAGTTAACCGAGTCAATGCTTTCAGGGGATGCGGCGCGCTTAAACCGAATGCTTGATGGGCTTCAGGGCGAGGGCGAGCCTCTGCCATTAATTTTATGGAGTGTCAGCGATGAATTGCGAACCCTCAATAGAGTGCAGTCTGCATTAATTTCTGGCGAGGCATTACCGAATTTATTACGTAACTATCGCGTTTGGGGAAGGCGCGAGAAGTTGTACCCAGTCGCATTAAAACGGATTGCCCCTAAAAAACTCAAGCAAGCCATGATTCTGGCCGCAAACCTTGATAAGCAAGCAAAAGGCCTGATGGTTCGTGAGATGCCTACTAATCCCTGGGATGGCCTTCGCGTAATTGGTGGTCTATTGCGTTAGAGTATGGTCTATGGAAGCACAAAACCAATCCTCGATTGAGCAAATGATGCTGGCTATTGGCCAGCAAGCGAGAGCCGCATCGCGGGCGATAGCTAAGGCTAGTAGTGAGCAAAAGAATCGGGCATTACTGAATATTGCAACAGCTGTTCGTAGAGATGTTGCCAAAATATTGGCGGCTAATGCCCTCGATGTAAAGCGTGCCAAAACCAATGGTAATGATGCGGCCTTTATTGATCGGTTGACCATGACCGAGAAATCGATCGAGACCATGGCTCTGGGTTTGGAGCAGATCGTGAGTCTTGCAGACCCTGTCGGGCATATTGGCGCTTTTAAGAAACAAGCCTCAGGTATTTTGATCGCGCAGATGCGCGTGCCTTTAGGGGTCATTGGTATTATTTACGAGTCAAGACCCAATGTGACCATTGATGCCGCCGCACTTTGTTTAAAGTCAGGCAATGCGGTCATTTTGCGAGGCGGATCCGAAGCAATTGATTCAAATACCTACTTAGCGGGATTAATTCAGGAAGGATTGGCTGCGGCACAACTTCCCGCAGAAGCTGTTCAGGTGGTACAAACAACTGATCGAGCTGCTGTTGGCAAAATGATTACCATGACCGAATACATTGATGTCATTGTTCCCCGTGGTGGCAAGAGTTTGATTGCGCGTTTAATGGCGGATGGTCGAGTGCCCATGATCAAACACCTTGATGGAATTTGCCATACCTATATCGATGAAGGCGCTGATCTTGATCTAGCAATCCGGGTGTGTGATAACGC
>DBCI01000129.1:21097-23963 GCA_002292975.1 Polynucleobacter sp. UBA962
CCACCTCTTTGCAAGATCTATCAAGATAAAGGCGTTGAGTTGCGAGTTGATTCTAAAACCCGCAAGGTTTTGGAGAGTAGCGGTTTTGTTCATTTGGTTGACGCCAGCGAAGAGGATTGGCACACGGAGTATTTAGCACCCATCTTATCAATTAAGCTGGTGGAGGATTTAGATGAGGCGATGGAGCACATCGAGCATTATGGGAGTAAGCATACGGACGCGATCATTACCCAAAATCAGTCCCATGCTGATCGCTTCTTACGAGAGGTCGATAGTGCGAGTGTGATGGTTAATACTAGCACTCGTTTTGCTGATGGCTTTGAGTACGGCCTTGGTGCTGAGATTGGAATTTCGAATGACAAACTCCATGCGCGAGGTCCCGTTGGCCTTGAAGGTCTTACATCGTTGAAGTATGTCGTGATGGGTCACGGTGAAGTGCGTCAATAAAGTGCTGATATAAAGACAGATTATGTTTGACGGATACCTTTGGGCTAAGACCCTTCATATCGTTTTAATTGCCTCTTGGTTTGCCGGCTTATTTTATCTGCCGCGTATTTTTGTAAATCTTGCTCAAGAGACCAACACTGAGGTGTACTCACGTCTATTGGGCATGGCGCAGCGCCTATATCGCTTCATGACTATCTTGATGATGCCCGCCGTTGCTTTGGGCTTGATATTATGGCTTTATTACGGCGTGGGTAGAGGCTCTATTTGGATGCATATCAAAGCCCTCTTGGTGCTGATAATCATCGTCTATCATTTGCAATGCAAGAAATTACTAAAGAACTTTATAGAAAAAACCAATACGAAAACACATGTATGGTACCGCTGGTTTAATGAAGTGCCCGTGTTGTTAATGCTGATCATTACGGCCCTTGTGGTGATGAAGCCCAATTGACTTTATCCAACCACGAAGCTCATTGACGATGCAATTTTTTATTGTCTGCCCGGGTGGGCTAGAGGGTGTATTAGCGAGCGAATTGGAAAGCCTTGTAAAGCGACCTGAGATAAAAGCGCTTGGGATAACGCAAATTGATCCTGCCCCGGCCAATATGACAGGCGGTATTGGGGTCAATGGCCCCTTAGCAATTGCGATGGCAATCAATCTGCATTCTCGTATTGCTAGCCGCGTTTTACTGAAAATGGCTGACGGCCCCTATAAGAGTGAGGATGATTTATTTCGTTTAGCCAAATCAATTGGCTGGGAGGATTGGTTTAGCTCTCATCAAACCCTTCGGGTAGATCTGACCGCACAGCGTTCACCCTTAAAGAGTTTGAACTTTGCTACCCTTCGTATTAAAGATGCCATCGTTGATCGTTTGCGGGAGCAAACGGGTGAGCGCCCCAATATCGATACAGCCAATCCCGATGTGCGTGTGCAAGCCCATTTAACCAATAATCAAGCCACTATCTATTTGGATACCTCTGGTGAGCCGCTATTTAAAAGAGGTTGGCGCGAGGAGAAAGGAGAGGCGCCATTAAAGGAGAATCTAGCTGCAGGGATTTTGGCGCTTACCCCTTGGCAAAGTAATCAAGCTTTATATGATCCCATGTGCGGCAGTGGTACTTTTTTGATTGAGGCCGCACAAATGGCCTTGCATATTCCGCCAGGTGCTATACGTGCACATTTATTGAAGGAAAAGAATCCATCTACCTCAACAGTGGCTAGCGCCTGGAAGCAGTCGGTAGAAATTTCTGGATTTGGCTTTACTCGGCTAAAGCCATTTAATACCTCTCTCGAGAAAAAGAATTGGGCTGGTCTTTGTGATATCTCAAAAAAAGAGATGGCAGACTTTGCAGATCTACCGATTGCAATTAGTGGTAGCGATATTAATGAAAAGATGATTACGATTTGTAAGGCTAATTGGCAACGCGCTTGTTTGCCCGGGCTTCCAGTTGTTCGACAGGTCGATGCGATTGCAGTGAAACCTGCTTCGGACCAAGGTGGTGTGATGGTATTTAATCCTCCTTATGGAGAGCGCTTGGGTATTAAAGGCGGAGACCAAGACAAAATATATCCATTGGGAGATGAGGATAAATCCTATATGCAAAAGCGTCGAACTAGTCGTGAGCCCTTGGTGAAGGAGCCCATTGATCCACAATTTGCATCATTTTTAGATCAATTTAGTAAGCAATTAAAAGATTATTTTGGTGGTTGGCAGATTTATGCCTTGACAGCCGATATGGGTTTACCAGGGCACTTGCGGATGAAAGAATCCAAGCGCACCCCTTTATTTAATGGCCCCTTAGAGTGCCGCTTGTTTAAGTTTGATATTCGGAAAAGAGATTAGTTGGGCTTGGCTTTAGAATAGAAATCTTTAAAAGAAAGAAAAAAGTGTGATGGAATTCAAGACCTATATGTGTTTAATTTGCGGCTGGATCTATGACGAATCCAAGGGTTGTCCAGATGATGGAATTGCACCAGGCACCCTCTGGAAAGATGTGCCCATGAACTGGTCTTGCCCAGAGTGCGGAGCGCGTAAAGACGATTTTGAGATGTCGGTAATTTAGTCTGCAGATCCACAAAACTATTTCATTTAAATATCATGAGTCAGAACGAGCAATTATTTAATCGTGCCCAAAAGACAATCCCTGGAGGGGTGAACTCTCCGGTTCGGGCTTTTCGTCAAGTCGGCGGTATTCCCCGATTTGTTGCGCGGGCTCTGGGCCCCCATTTTTGGGATGCCGATGGTAAACGCTATATCGATCTGATTATGTCGTGGGGACCCATGATTGTTGGTCACGCGCACCCTGAAGTCGTTGAGGCGGTTCAAAGGGCGGCAACCCAAAGTTTTAGTTATGGGGCGCCCACCGCTGGAGAAATTGATTTAGCAGAACGCATTTGTGAGTTGATGCCAAATATTGA
>DBCI01000101.1:0-1182 GCA_002292975.1 Polynucleobacter sp. UBA962
GCATTAAAACGGTTGCAAAATTAGTTGCAACATTCACAAGTTTGGTTGCAGCGGACGCATGAAGAAAGTCGAAATAAAAAATGCGCACAAAGGCAAACAAAAAAAAGCTTCCCGTCGCTGGTCCAAAAAACCCATCGTAGAAGCCAATCACCAAGCCCATTGCAAGGGCTTTTAAAACCTCATGCTTACCTACCTTATGAGCTGGCCGATTTTCTAAGCCAAGGTTCGGCGCAAACCAGGTATAGATTAACAAAACAGCCAACATAAACGGCAAAGCTTTGCGCAAGGGCTCGGGAGGAAAAACGCTCAGTGCCAAAGCGCCGAGGAGAGCGCCCACAAATCCAGCAAGAATTGCGGGGCCCAAAATATTCCAAGGTAAACGTGCATGCTTTAAGTAACGGCGCGCTGCATTAATGGTTCCGCCAATTGAGGAGACCTTGTTGGCGCTTAGTAATGTCGCGGGGTGCGCATCGGGGTATGCTGAAAATAAAGCTGGCACCTGAATCAGTCCGCCGCCGCCCGCAATCGCATCTACTAGGCCCGATGCAAAAGCGGCGAG
Source organism: Polynucleobacter sp. UBA962 (assembly GCA_002292975.1). Taxonomy (GTDB): domain Bacteria; phylum Pseudomonadota; class Gammaproteobacteria; order Burkholderiales; family Burkholderiaceae; genus Polynucleobacter. The sequence continues at coordinate 560 of DBCI01000101.1, forward strand.
CAAAAGTAATACCCATAAATACGATGATAGGTCGACTAGAGTTTCCACAAGAAATTTACATTGCCTCTTCTATTCTTTTGCTCAAATTATCTAAAGAGAGTTACGAGCAGCCAAAAACTTTGCAAGGGCCGCCTTGCAGCTTTCATCCAAAATATCAATCGGAGTTCGCTGAGATCCCTGAACAATCATGAGCGCGTATGGCTTAGCAAGTGCAGCGGCCTCTTTTGACAATACCAATTCTTCTCCCTGTGCCGGGGATTGTGAACGCCAATAATTAATCGCGGCTTCTAATTCTTGAATAGTAATAAACAACATGCAGAGTCAAAGCGTTAACCAAGGTCCAGCATCGTGCCACGGCATTTTTTGCTACCGCAGTAACAGGCATAATCCCTTTTTTCTTTTTTGGTAAGCTTGCCATCTAGATTTAAAGAGTAGTCATAGAAAAGCTCTTCGCCCTGCAAAAGCTTGCGGCGAGCAAAAATAAAGACGCGGCTCTCGCCGCCCACCTGAATCTCATCCGCCTCACAGTTCGGTTTACAAGAGTGATTTATCCAGCGCGCCGCATTACCGCCCACATTTGCATCAATAACCCTGCCATCCTCTAACGAAAAATAAAAGGTGTG
>DBCI01000101.1:1312-3454 GCA_002292975.1 Polynucleobacter sp. UBA962
TTCAGAGTTTTTAACGGCGATATGACTCTTTGCCACCACTTTAGGGGCTGTACGTTTTTTCATGACCTAAATATCTAAGTTGCGAGCAATAAGCGCATTTTTTTCAATAAATGCTCTACGGGGATCAACCTCGTCACCCATGAGGGTTGTGAATACCTGGTCGGCCATGATTGCGTCTTCAATCTGAACTCGCAACAAGCGGCGCGTCGTCGTATCCATCGTTGTTTCCCAAAGCTGCTGAGGATTCATTTCACCCAGACCCTTGTAGCGCTGCCGACTAATTGAACGATCGGCCTCTGCAAGAAGCCACTCAAAGGCTCCACGAAAGTCTTGCACAACATGCTCTTTATTTGATTTTTCAGGGTCGCCGCGTCGCACACGGCTTCCAGCCAACACCCGGCCTGAAAGTGCTGTTGCCGCTTTTACTAGGCTTTGGTAGTCATCACTAGCAACAAAATCTGAGCTCAAAACAGAAAGTTTTAGGTTCCCATGAATTCGTCTGGCAAGCAACAGGCGATAACGGTCCGTGCGCTCTTCTTTTTGGACTGTGATTTCTGGGGTCACAGAGAGAGGGGCCTGATTTTCTAAGAACGCCTTCCTAAGACGCTCCGCAGAATCACTGGCGGAGCTCTCTGTATCAAAGTTAAGGCTGACCCCGTCAGCCACTGCACGAAGCGCATCTTCATCCATGGTGCGTGCAAGCCGATCAACTACAGCCTGAATCGTTTGATAGTTTTTTGCTAAGTCCTCAAGGGCTGGGCCAGAAATTTTTTCACCGGAAGGGGTTTCGATCGACGCTTGTTCAAGGGCAATTTTAAACAAGAGCTGATTTAATTCAACATCGTCTTTAATGTATTGCTCGCTTTTGCCGTGCTTTACTTTATAAAGCGGCGGTTGAGCAATATAAATGTGGCCACGCTCGATAAGTTCTGGCATTTGCCGATAAAAGAATGTGAGCAATAGCGTACGGATATGACTACCATCGACATCAGCATCGGTCATGATAATGATGCGGTGATAGCGAAGCTTGTCGGCCTTGTATTCTTCAACCCCGATACCGGTGCCAAGAACAGTAATTAGTGTGACCACCTCTTGGCTGCTTAGCATTTTGTCAAAGCGAGCCTTTTCCACATTCAAGATTTTTCCCTTCAAGGGCAAAATCGCTTGGAATTTGCGATCACGGCCTTGCTTTGCAGATCCTCCTGCGGAGTCTCCCTCGACAATAAACAGCTCTGATTTGGCGGGGTCCTTTTCTTGACAGTCTGCCAACTTTCCGGGCAAGCCAATCCCATCGAGCGCACCTTTGCGACGCGTCATTTCGCGCGCTTTTCTGGCGGCCTCCCGTGCTCTTGCAGCATCCACAATCTTGCCACACAAAATTTTCGCGTCCTGTGGCTTTTCAGCAAGATATTCGGTTAGGGCCTGAGCAACCACATCCTCAACAGGACCACGAACTTCACTAGAAACTAATTTATCTTTTGTTTGGCTCGAGAATTTCGGCTCGGGAACCTTTGCCGACAGAATGCAGGTGAGGCCTTCGCGCATATCGTCGCCCGATATTTCCACCTTTGCCTTTTTGGCAACCTCATTCTCATCAATGTATTTATTAATGACGCGCGTCATCGCGGCGCGCAATCCGGTTAAGTGGGTTCCGCCATCGCGCTGTGGGATGTTATTGGTGAAACATAAAACCTGCTCGTTGTAACCATCGTTCCACTGCATTGCCACTTCGACCGTAATCGTTCCGCCCAGATCTGAGGGCCTGTCTGCCACTGCATAAAAGATATTGGGGTGTAAGACCGTTTTGTTTTGATTAATGTATTCAACAAAACCCTTGACGCCACCGGAAAATGCAAAATCTTCTTCTTGCCCGCTGCGCTGATCGACTAGGCGAATGTGAACGCCGTTGTTTAAAAAAGAGAGTTCGCGAATGCGCTTTACTAAAATCTCGTAGTGATACTCAATATTCCCAAAGATTTCTTCATCGGCCAAGAAATGGACCTCGGTCCCACGAAGATCGGTGTCTCCCGTTACCGAGATCGGCGATACCTCAACCCCATTCTCTATTTGGATGTTTCTATTTTGTACAACCCCGCGGCCAAACTCCATATGATGTGTTTTTCCATCCCGACGAATGGTGAG
>DBCI01000101.1:3583-7144 GCA_002292975.1 Polynucleobacter sp. UBA962
GCGCTGCGCTTGGGTTCATGCTTATCGTCGTACTTAATACCGGTTGGTACGCCGCGACCATTATCAATAACAGATATTGAGTTATCGGTATGTATAACCACTGATATTTCAGTACAGTGGCCTGCAAGCGCTTCGTCAATTGAGTTATCTAATACCTCGAAAACCAGGTGGTGAAGGCCTGTTCCGTCTGAGGTGTCGCCAATATACATGCCTGGGCGCTTTCGGACCGCCTCTAGACCCTCTAATATTTGAATCGATGCGGCACCATACTGCTCTACTACTTTGTTTTCTTCAGACATATCTTTTTATAACGTACTTTCTTTTTTTGAGTCTAAATGCGCATCGGCATAACGACATACTTAAACGACTCTGCCTTTGGTAGTGTAATAACGGCGCTGCTGTTGGCATCGCCTAGGCTAATTTGGATATCACTGTTTTTTATGTTGGCCAAAACATCCAACAAATAGGTCACATTAAATCCAATTTCAACCGCCTCACCGTCGTACTGAATTTCAAGCTCTTCTTGTGCTTCCTCTTGTTCGGCATTGGTTGATTGAATGGTTATTTTGTTATTTGAAAGGGAAAAGCGCACCCCTTTAAACTTCTCGGTGGTCAAGATAGCCGCTCTTTGTAAGGAGGCCTGCAATAGTTCGCGGCTAACCACTAGTGTATTTTTGTGACCCTTTGGAATTACTCGCTGGTAATCTGGAAACTTTCCCTCAACCAGTTTGGAAATTAATTCAATTTCCCCAAAATTTAATTTGATCTGATTACCACTAAGGCTAAGCTCTAGGGGCTCGTCACCGTCACCCAGAAGGTGCTGACACTCCAAAATAGTTTTGCGAGGAATAATAATTTCTTGTTTCTGTCCGCCGCCAGTGGGCGCATGTTCTAGTGTTGTTTGGCTAAACGCCAAGCGGTGGCCGTCAGTGGCAACTGCAATAAGGTCTTTCCCCTCTAACACTAAAAGCATTCCATTTAAATAATACCGAATGTCTTGCTGTGCCATCGCAAAATAAACCTGACTTATAAGCTGCTTAAACGCCTTTTGACTCATCTTCCATGAGGCTGTTTGCTCACCGCTAGTTTGCATAACGGGGAACTCGGTTGCGGACAAGGTCTGCAAAGAAAAGCGACTCTTTCCACTCTGCACGACCATACGACTGTCTTTCAGACTCAAGCTAACTGGCCCCTCAGGAAGTGCGCGCAATATGTCTAAGATTTTGCGGGCTCCCACGGTGGTTGTTACCTCGTCATCCCCAACACCGAAGGCCGCTTTTGTTGTGATCTGAATTTCAATGTCCGTCGAAACAAACGAAACCGTATTCGCAGACTTACGAAACAAAAGATTGGCCAAAATTGCAAGGGTATGGCGTCGCTCAACAATGCCACTAACAACCTGTAGTGGTTTTAATAGCTCATCCCGAGTAGCATTAACTAATTGCATTGTTTTTATATTCCTGTTTATATATCAAAATAGTAATAGTAATAAGGCCGTCATTTTCTGTTAATAACCTAAATTTTATAGCGAAATCAGGGCGTTCCAAGAAAAATTTCCTGTGGATAAGCCTAGTAATGCCTGTGGACAAAATGTGTCTAATGCCCACACAAAATTAACCCCAACACTTATACCCAAAACAACACACAGCTTGCCCACACACTTATCCAAACCCTTATCCACAGACCTATACACACTAGTTTTTTAGGGACTGCTCCAGCACATGAAGCTCGTGGTTAAGGTGTGAATCGTGTTGTCGCTCTTCAGCAATCTTGCGAACCGCATGTAAAACAGTTGTGTGGTCACGCCCGCCAAAAAGCTCCCCGATTTCCGGAAGGCTTTTTTGGGTAAGCTCCTTGGCAATAAACATCGCAATTTGTCGTGGGCGGGCAATATTAGCCGGCCGCTTTTTTGAGTACATGTCTGCGACCTTGATGTTGTAAAAATCAGCCACCGTGCGCTGAATACTATCAACCGAGATCTGACGATTTTGGATAGAGAGTAGATCCTTAAGAGCGTTGCGGGCTACCTCGATGTTGACCTCTTTGCCATGAAACCGAACATATGCCAGGATCTTTCGAAGCGCTCCCTCAAGTTCACGGATATTAGAGCGGAGATGCTTGGCCACAAAAAACGCAACATCTTCGCTCATTGGCACGCCCTCCGCAGCAGCTTTCTTCATCAGAATCGCCACCCGCATTTCAAGCTCAGGCGGCTCAATAGCAACAGTAAGGCCAGAATCAAAGCGGGAAATCAAGCGCTCGTCGATACCCTCCATCTCTTTTGGGTAGGTGTCGCTTGTAATAATGACCTGGGCGCCATTATTAATTAGTGCCTCAAAGGCATAAAAAAACTCTTCTTGGGTTCGTGATTTGCCCCCAAAGAATTGAATATCGTCGATTAACAGAAGATCGAGGGAGTGGTAGTAGCGCTTAAAGCGGTCAAAAGCCTTTTGTTGATAAGCACGCACTACATCAGAGACGTATTGTTCCGCATGGATATAGCGGATTTTTGCAGTCGATTTTTCTTTTAAAAGGTGATTACCAATGGCATGAATAAGGTGGGTTTTTCCTAGCCCAACGCCCCCATATAAAAACATTGGGTTATAGGAAGCACCGGGATTTTGAGCCACCTGAATAGAAGCCGCACGGGCAAGTTGATTTGCTTTGCCGGTAACAAAACTCTCAAAAGTAAGGGCCGGATTAAGCTTCGCCTGTTCACGCTCTGCGGGGTTACGAACGTCATCAATGGCGTCAAAGCCTTGTGCGGGTGCCTCGACAGCCTGCTCGCTAATCATCACCTGCGGCGGAGCGCGCCCAATATCTTGGCCGCTCGAGCGCCCTGGGGCGAGGCCACCACGATGAGCGTCTGCCCCCAACGTGAACTGTAGATTAACGGGATGGCCGAAGTAATCAGCCGCTATTTCATGAAGCCGCGAGGAAAATGTGCGCCTAATCCAATCTAGCTTAAATGGATTGGGCGCCCCGATTAAAAGTAGTCGCTCACTCTCTTCATAACCCTTAATTTTAAGGGGCTGTATCCATGTTTTAAACTGCTGCGGCGAAAGCTCTTTTGCCAAGGTTTGCAATGCCAGGTCCCAAAATCCAAGGGGATTGAGTTGGGCCAGCAGGGGGGGGATTTCGGGTTTGCTCATAGATTTACTTAGAACTCGATTGTAGCGATTCGCAAAAGTTATCCACAAGAAAGCCAAGGGTGGATAAGGTGTGGATAACTTGTGTAAAAATCATAAAATTCATTTAAAAACAGATGGATAACCAAAATTTAGTTCCCAGAAATATAAAAATTAGGCAAAACCCTTGTATTAAGTTGACGCTACCTAAACAAATAGAGAAAATAGAGGGTTTTCTTAGGACCAATCATGAAAAGAACATATCAACCCTCCGTAACACGCCGCAAAAGAACCCACGGTTTTCGCGTCAGAATGAAAACGAAAGGCGGCCGCTCCGTGCTAAATGCCCGTCGCTCAAAGGGACGCAAGCGCTTAGCTGTTTAAGAGCGTTGAAATCTAGCAGAATCGCAGAGCTGTTAAAAACGCGACCCGC
>DBCI01000096.1:0-455 GCA_002292975.1 Polynucleobacter sp. UBA962
GCGCTAATATGAAATTTGCTTGGCCTAATCAACTCTTTGCAGTGGAGGAAACCAAGCCCCCTAGTCAGGATGGTGTTCGTATCCAACACTCGCAAGACGGACTGGAGATGGATCTTGTGTTCGCAGGTAGGATGACCGCTCAAATCGTACTCAAGCGCACCCAATAATTTAGAGCTTCTCACACCGGTATTGCTGCTTATTAAGACTTAATAGCGATTGACTCGGAATCAACTGTGCCATAGAGTCTTTGATCTCTGCCTTGCAGGAGCGATCAAAATAGGTAACAAGACCTAAGCCGCCGCAGTAAGTTAGTCGCTGATCTCCAATCTTCATCGTCGAATCTTGAAGAACCATCACCACCTTTTGGTCGGATTGACCATCCGCATAGCAATTCCACGTACTATAGTCTGCTTGACCACAGGCAGTAAGAGCGAGACCAGCACTCCAAATGTAAA
>DBCI01000096.1:564-1552 GCA_002292975.1 Polynucleobacter sp. UBA962
TCCTGCGCACCTTGCTCTAAAACCTTTAACACTGTTCTATGACGGTGCATGCCCTTTATGTCAGGCAGAGATTGTGTATCTCGCTTCACGCAATCACGAAGGCTTATTGTATTTTGTGGATATTAATGGTCCTGAGTATGACCCCCAATCAGTCGGCGTAAGTTGTGAGCAAGCATTAGCCCGCATGTATGGACAATTAGAGGGGCAAGAAGCAATACATGGAGTACCTGTTTTTGCAGAGGCCTATCGCCGCGCCAACTTACCTTTGTTAGCTTGGCTGTTCTCACAACCCTTATTAAGACCAATCTGGAACCTCTCGTATCGATTCTTTGCGAAGTATCGGCATACGATCTCCGGGCTGATTGGGCCATTCTTCTTACGACTCGCAAAACGAGTAAGCCATTCAAAATCAACTTCGATTTAATCGTAGGATTGGCTTTTAAGCAAGTCCTGATTTTGTGCCAAGATGCTAATTTCTCGAGGTCCCGAAATCACCGTAATCACATCACCCGCACAAATCGAGCCAAGACCGATGACACGAAGATACCAACCACTGCGTGCAGTGCGAACCATTTCTTTGCCAACCGTATTTACTCCAGTTCGAGCAGTAAGCTTATAGCAAGGTGTCCTCAACTTCATCACCACACATTCAATACCACCCACTTGCCAACGATCGCCGACAAACACGGAGTCTTCTCTTAAACCACTAATGGTGAGGTTTTCACCAAAATAGCCGTGAGGGAGATCTACTGTAGTTTTCTTAGCCTGACTCAGATAATCAGTCCAATGAGGATAGTGTTCAATGGGGTAGGCGTATAGGGCTTTTTCAATACCACCATGGGCCAGATGATCAGCTTGCTCATCACTTGCGATACCGCTCGCCGTGATTTGAATAGCAGAGGGATTAGTGAGTGTGCTAATCACAGACTTCTTGATACCCGACATGACCGAGCGTAATTCACCATCCTCGCGGACCCATAATGGCACA
>DBCI01000096.1:1648-2523 GCA_002292975.1 Polynucleobacter sp. UBA962
GGGTTTGGTAAGCCAAACATAATCATAACGATCTCGATAATTAGCAACGGTCTTTGAGTCAAGACCATCATCTTCGGTAAAGGCGATATTGACGACGGATTGATGGGGAGCAACCGCCTTGAGGACCTGTGGAACTCCGTAATCCTTGCGTATATGCCCATTGCCAGCCAATAGAATTCCAGAAGAGCGCTCTAATAAAACCCGTGCCATGGAGATATCTGTTAGGCGTTGCACTAGCATCATTGGTTTTAAGTAGGCAGGCGGTAACTTGCCACAGTGACCCTCAATGAGATCTTGCTCCAGCGCAGCCATCGCTGGCGCTGATAAAGAACTTTTTTGATAATCTACTTTTAATGAACTAGGAATCGGATTGTTTTCCCCAGAAAAGATCGCTTTTGAAATTGAACGATCGAGATTGCTGCCAACGATGGATCGCTGACTAATACGAAGTTGCTCAAAGAGAGGACCGTAGATCAACCACGGCCATGCTTTAGAATTAAAACCAGCAGTATGTAATGACTCTAAGGTCGAGCCTGAGAATTGAACTTCTTTACCAGCCAGTAGATATTCCACAACCACGATTTGCTTAGATTGATTTAGCCTCAGAATTAAATCGCCGCGCAGTTGGTGATGACTGGCGTTGTCATGAAACTCTCCAAGTAATATGTAATTGGCTCGCTTTATTTTTTCGATAAGTTCATCAACCGAAAGAGTCTTTTGGGTCTTTATCTCAATAATAGGACGTAGCGGATCCACTTTTTTTGTAAGGACCTGAGCGACTGCGGGAGAGCCTAAAGTACTGCTGAACAAAAAGATCAGCGCACTAAATATATAGATTCTTTTAATAGCGTTCATTAAAAATAATCATGAAGGGT
>DBCI01000096.1:2595-18059 GCA_002292975.1 Polynucleobacter sp. UBA962
GGATGTCCCATTTGCCCGGTCTGTATACGAGCTTGGTCAACCAGGGCTTTACCAAAGCCCATCAGACGATACATCGGCTGGACGTAAATATACTCAATATCGCCATTAGAGGCATAGCGGCAGTAGCCAATGGTAGTGTTTTGGTTCTTAATCCAGATGGTGCCATCATCTACTTCTAGCTGGCAACTAAGGGGAGTTCCTGCTTGCATTTTTTCCTTGAACGTGTAAAAGTAGATGGGGATGCTTAAAAGAGCATCTTATTATTTTAATAAAAATCTTCGCTTCGCGTACCCCAGTGATCAGTATGTATCGAATAACAAAAATTGACCTGGTAAAGGAGCTCGTCTTTGTTGCCGATGAGCCTCGCGGAAAGTCGCGTGATTTTTATTTCCCAAAATTAAGTGATGCGGTCTTTATTGAAGAGTACACGCTCAAGTTGATGAGTAGTGATGGGCGCTACAAAATAGTCTCGCTACTTGCTGATTAATGCCTTACGGTGCTCTTTAGCCTGAGCATTGATTGCTTGCTTCGCTTCCTCGCTCATACGCTTTAGATTACGAACTTGCATCACCATTCGTGGATTTTTACCCATACTTGATTCATGGCGCATTAGAAAATCCCAATAGAGAGTAGTCATTGGGCAAGCATCCTTGCCATGCGCTTGATCTGGTTTGTAGATACAGGTCTTGCAATAATTACTCATACGATCGATGTATTTACCGGACGCAACATAGGGCTTACTAGCCATGAGACCGCCATCGGCAAACTGACTCATGCCGATGACGTTGGGGAGCTCAACCCATTCGACCGCATCGACGTACATACTTAAATACCAAGCGTGTACCTCTTTGGGTTGAACGCCCAATAGCAGGGTATATAAACCAGTCACCATCAAACGCTGAATATGGTGGGCGTATCCCGTGCGCAGGCTTTGTGTAATCGTTTGTTCAAGACAGTTCATTGAAGTCTTGCCTGTCCAAAAAAAAGCTGGTAGGGGGGTGTTGGCAGACAAGGCGTTACGCTCTAGATAGCCGGGCATTTGGGTCCAGTAAATACCTCGGACGTATTCACGCCAACCTAATATTTGTCGGATAAAGCCCTCAACAGCTGCAATGGGCGCTCGCCCTTTTATGAACTCGGTCTGGGCTGCGTCCACCACTTCTTGTGCAGAAAGTAATTTCAGATTGAGGGCGCTTGCAATGTGCGCATGAAATAACCAAGCTTCGTTAGTCCACATCGCATCTTGAAACTGACCATACAGTGGTAAACGATTCTTCATAAAATCAGAGAGCACTAAGAGTGCATCGGCACGCCGTACCGGCCATCCAAATCCTTCGAGGGTGGGTGCCAACTCCCCTGGATGATCTGCAAAGCGGGTGTTAACCAGTTGAATGACGTCTTTGGTAATTTCATCCGCTTTAAATCGCAAAGGTTCTGGAATGGGTGGCGGTCCTTCTTTACCAAAGGCGCTGCGATTATCGTGGTCGTAGTTCCATTCACCTCCGATGGGTTGATTGTCTTCCATCAGAATATTATGTTTTTTGCGAAGCTCCCGATACCAATACTCTAAGCGGATCTGTTTACGCCCCTTGCTATGTTGGGCAAATTCACGAACGGTAGAAAAGAAATAGTCGTCCTCCCGAATCTCTAGCGGTATGTTTGTCTGTTTGGCAATACCTTTAAGCTTCTCAAGCACGCGCCAGTCTCCCGGGGCCGTCATCAAGAGGGCTTGTGGTTTGAGCGTCTTAATGGCGCGGAGTAATTCCCTATCAAGTGATTGGGTGTTGTCAGAATCTTCCAAGGTACTGTAGTGCAAGGGGACCTTAGCCTTCTCCAGCTCTTTCGCAAAATGCCGCATAGCACTAATAAAGAGAGCGATACGTTGCTTTGATGACCAAATATGGGTTGATTCTTCATGAACCTCAGCCATCCACACACAATCACGCTTTGGATCAAAGCCCTTAAAGGCGCTGGAATCCAGATTGAGTTGGTCGCCAAGAACCACAATGAGGTGGCGGACAGGGGTAATTTTTGGCATAAGGTTTGTTATGAAGATTTATCTCATTATCGGTGATGCTAAGAAATTTAGTTGTACATCCCCAAGGGTAATGCGTTAATCCAATCTAGACGATATAAAAAGAGAGGGCCTCGAATTGATCTAGATTATGATCAATGTACTACTCACCAATTATTCTTACTATGCGCTTATTTAGCTTTCAAGACCAGCAGGGCCATCACTCTCTTGGCGCTCTTTCAGGAAAAGATTCATCTCAATACATCGATCTGTGTGCCACCGATCCCAATATTCCTAAAGACCTATTAGCGCTTATTCAGAGCGACCCTGAGCTCACCCAAGCACGAAGAGCTTTGCTCAACCCACGGGCTGTTATTCATAATCTGAGTGATATCCGCTTTACACCTCTAATTCATCGCCCTCAAAAGATTATTTGTTTGGGTTTGAACTATGCCGATCATGCCAAAGAGGGTGGACATGCTAGACCAGACTATCCGAGCTTCTTTATGCGCGGCCCAAGTTCTCTCACAGCCCATCAAGCCCCCATCATTCGTCCAAAGGCATCGACAAAGCTGGATTACGAAGCAGAGTTAGCCTTTGTGATGGGTAAGCGGGCTAAGCATTGCTCTCTTGAAAACGCTTTAGAGCATGTAGTGGGCTATAGCATTTTCAATGATGGTAGTGTGCGCGACTACCAACGTAAGTCAACCCAATGGACCATTGGTAAAAACTTTGACCAAACAGGTGCCTTTGGCCCATGGCTTGTTACCCCCGATGAGTTACCAGTAGGTGCAAGCGGTTTACAAATTCAGTCTCGTTTAAATGGCCAACTCATGCAGAATGCGAATACCAAGGATTTTCTTTGGGGCGTTGCCGAGACCATTGTGCTCATCACCGAATGCATGACCTTAGAGCCTGGTGATGTGGTTATTACCGGAACCCCTGCAGGCGTTGGCTATGCCAGAACTCCACCTGTGTTCATGAAGCCTGGAGATATTTGCGAAGTGGAGATCGAAGGGATTGGGATTCTTAGTAATTCGATTGCGGATGAGCATTAAGTAATCACGGGGATCATTTAATACAAGACCTTAAATGAATACGTCTTCACCCAATTTGGAGTTTGATACCGTTATTGTCGGGGCTGGAAGCGCCGGCTGCCTTTTGGCAAATCGTTTATCCGCCAATCCAAACCACCGTGTTTTATTACTCGAAGCAGGTGGTGAAGATGATTGGTTCTGGATTAAGATCCCCGTGGGGTATTTGTTCACAATTGCCAACCCCCGTACGGATTGGTGCTTTAAGACCCAAGCCGATCCCGGTTTAAACCAGCGCTCCATTCATTACGCCAGAGGCAAAGTGATTGGCGGCTCCTCGTCGATTAATGCCATGATTTATATGCGCGGTCAAGCCAGTGATTATGCGCGCTGGTCCGAGATGACCGGTGATCCCATCTGGCAATGGCCCACCACATTAGAGACCTATAAATCCTTAGAGAACTATTACGCTGGTGCTAATCCGTGGCATGGTGATGATGGTGAGATGCGGGTAGAGCGACCGCGGGTGCAGTGGGATATTTTGGATGCATGGCGTGAGGCTGCTCACGAGCAAGGAATTCCGAAGATTGAAGAATTCAATCGAGGTAATAACGAGGGTTGTGCATACTTTCAGATGACCCAACAGCGGGGTGTGCGTTGGTCGATGGCAGATGCTTATTTGCATCCAATCCGACACCGCAAGAACTTGACCATCCTCACTCAAGCGCAAGTGCTCCGTCTAAATCTCAAGCCCATTACCACGCAAACCATCAATCAAAGCCGCTTTACGCAAAAAGCATGGCATGGTGCTCAGCATGAGATTACTAGTCTTCTGGTCTTGCACGCTGGAAGCAAAAAAACCATTCATGCCAGCGATCAAGTCATCCTAGCGGCTGGGTCGATTGGCTCTCCCCATCTATTACAAGTCTCCGGAATAGGATCCCGATCCCACCTTGAGAGTATTGGGGTGCAAACCCAAGTGGAGTTGCCGGGGGTTGGGGAGAACTTACAAGATCACTTACAAATCCGCACCGTATATCAGGTGGAGAACTGCAAAACGGTCAACACTCTTTATAAGAACTTATTCACTCGGATTGGCATGGGCCTTGAGTATCTACTCAAGCGTACGGGGCCCCTCACCATGCCCCCCTCCACCTTGGGTGCATTTACCAAGAGTGATCCAAGTCAAACGAGCGCAAATATCGAGTGGCATGTGCAACCGCTATCGCTCCCCAAATTTGGTGAGCCCCTCCATGCATTCAATGCCATCACCCCGAGCGTTTGTAATCTACGTCCAAGCAGTCGGGGTTGGGTGCGAGCGGCCACTGAAAATGCCTTAGATCAGCCAACGATTCAGTGTAATTACCTGTCGACTCCAGATGATCTCGCGGTGGCTGTGAATAGTCTCAAAATAACCCGTCAGATTATGGCGAGCAAGGCATTGGACTTCTATCAACCTAAAGAAGTATTACCTGGGTTCAATATTCAGAGCGATCAAGATTTGGAAGGGGCGGCTCGAGACTTAGGCACCACCATCTTTCACCCGGTGAGCACTTGCTCAATGGGCAAGGTGGAACAATCGGGCAGAGCAGAGAACCCCAATACCGTTTTAGATTCAGAGTGTCGGGTGCGGGGCGTGGCACGCTTACGGGTAATCGATGCCTCGGCCATGCCTTGCATTACATCCGGTAATACCAACGCTCCCGTAATGCTGATCGCAGAGACCATCGCCAGAAAAATGCTGGTGGAGCGAGCCTAATTTCTTAGGTCGATCCTCCATATTTCTTTTGGCAAACTTCTGCAGAAAGTTCGGGATGATTGCGTTTGCAACGCTCAACCCGTTGTTCGGGCGTCATGTTTTTCATATTCTGATACATCGCGCGACATTGCTCGACTGACATTTCTGGATGACGTTTTTGGCAATGATCAATCATTCTCTGTTCTGCACTCGAATCTTGAGCAAAAACAGGGCAGATAAAGCAGATAGCAAGTATTGCAGTAATTTGTTGTTTTAGGCTCATCATCAATCTCCTCGTGAATATTTCAAGCTAATACATTAGCATTAAATGATAGGATTTGTCAGACCATCGGAATTCCCTTAAGATCGGTCCATGCGGCTCTTATTGATCAAGCTACTTTTTCTTAGCTTTCTATCGACCCCAACATTTGCGCAAGATTCTAGCCAATGTGGTTTCATCCAAGATAGCAATTACCGTTCTTTGTGTCGCGCACTAGCAGAGAAGAACGTCAGCCAATGTGGGTTTATTCAGGAGAATGATCTACGGTCGATGTGTCGAGCCATTACCAATAAAGATGCTAGCCAATGCGGTTTCATTAATAATAGTGATCAACGCTCGATGTGCCGCGCATTAACTGTCAGTCGTTAGACCTTAAGGAAAATCAATGAACATTAACAATCTCGTTTTAATCACAGGCGCTAGTCAAGGAATAGGTCGAGCGATTGCAATCCGTGCGATAAAGGATGGCTACCGCGTGATTAACTTAGACAAGAAAGCACCAAAGACGCTATTTAAAGATGAAACCTTTCATTCAATTGATTTGACCGACGTGAATGCTATTCATGAACTGATCCCAACGCTCCTAAAGCATGAGCCCATCGTACGTTTAGTGAATAACGCAGGGTTTATTCGGCCTGCCGCATTGGAGCAGACCACCGTGGATGACTTTGATGCCGTTATGGCCCTCAATTTGAGAGCCCCGATGCTCTTGGCTCAACAACTGTTACCCAGTATGCGAGAGGCTAAGTTCGGTCGCATTATTAGTATTGCGAGTCGTGCAGCCTTAGGTAAGGAAGAGCGTACGGTTTATGCAGGAAGCAAAGCGGGATTAATTGGCATGACCAAGACCTGGGCGCTGGAGATGGCGCAATATGGAATTACAGTGAATGCGATTGGGCCCGGCCCGATTGCAACTGAACTATTTACCTCCGGCAATCCTCCTGGTGACCCCAAAACAATTAAGATCGTGCAAAGTATTCCGGTCAGGCGAATGGGGCAGCCCGAGGACGTAGCTCATGCAGTAGCCTCTTTACTCGACGATCGGGCAGGATTTATTACAGGGCAAATACATTATGTCTGCGGTGGAATGACAGTAGGCTTGAGTAATGCTTCGTAGAATACAAAAAAGGCTTACAAGCCAATTAACCTGTAAGCCTTACTGAATTTGGCTCCCCGACCTGGACTCGAACCAGGGACCTGCGGATTAACAGTCCGTCGCTCTACCGACTGAGCTATCAGGGAATAGACGCTATTATAGCGAATAGATTAAGTCCTTTCCCATTTGATGAAACCCTCTTCACCCAGCCCGATCTTTATCCCCAGAGTCTTGAGTATTGCTGGTTCTGATAGCGGTGGTGGCGCAGGTATTCAGGCGGATCTGAAGGTCATTACTGCCTTAGGTGGCTTTGGCATGACCGCAATTACAGCGATCACGGCACAAAACACGATGGGCGTTACGCGCATTCAGGATATTGATCTTGATGTGGTTCAGGCTCAGATCGATGCCGTGGTCAGCGATATTGGTGTCGATGTTGTGAAGATCGGGATGCTGGCAAGCCCTGCGATTGTGAAGGCTGTTGCCGCGTCTCTTAAAAAGCACCAAATCAAACGGATTGTCTTAGACCCAGTCTTAATGGCGACCTCAGGTGCTAGCTTGGGTGGGGACGATACCGCCAAAGCGATGGTTGCAGAACTTTTTCCACTCGCCACCATCATTACCCCTAATTTGCATGAAGCATCGATCTTATTGGGCAGACCCATTCATGAGACCGTTCAATTTGAAGAGGCTGCACATGAGCTCTTGGCCATGGGCCCCAAAGCAGTCTTAATCAAAGGTGGACATCTAGTAGGTGAGCCCAAAGAGTTAATGGACTACCTTCTCTGGCACGATGTGAAGGATGGTGAACCCGTTATTTTGCAGCAAGCGTTTTTGCATCCACGGATCCCAACCTCCAATACCCATGGAACAGGGTGCTCCTTATCGTCTGCGATTGCTACCTATCTGGCTGATCAGCACGATCTAAAACATTCAGTCGCAAAGGCAATCTCATTTGTAACGGCAGCCATTGAAGCAGGACAAAGACTCGATATTGGCAAAGGTCCAGGACCCCTGTGGCATATGCATGATTTCTATCCCACCAAACTACCAGAGCCCGATTAAATAGCTTAGTTGGTTTTCATCAACTCTTTTAAACGCTTGACCGCAGCCTTAGGATCATTTGCAGCCACAATCGCTCGTACCACCGCAACTGATCCTACCCCGCTTTGCGCGACCGCATGGATGCTGCTTTCATCAATGCCACCAATAGCAACCAATGAGTAATGCTCCATGAGTTTGGCATAGGCATACAGACGCCCTAGTCCTTGCGGAGCGGTGGGCATCTTCTTGAGATTGGTCGGGAACACTGCACCCATGGCGATGTAACTCGGACAGAAGCGATCCGCAATGATCAACTCGGCATAGCCATGCGTGCTCAAACCTAAACGCAGACCAGCATCCCGAATCGTATCTAAATTAGCACTTACTAGGTCTTCTTGACCGAGATGAACACCATAGGCGCCTGCCGCAATCGCTTCTTCCCAATGGTCATTAATAAACAAGAGGGTATTGCTGCCCTGAACGGCGGAGACGGCAGCCTTAATCTGTTTGCGGATCTCCTTAGGGTCATCCGACTTAAAGCGTAGTTGTGCGGTTGGAAGCTCGGCATCAACCATGCGCGCAATCCAATCGGCATCCGGAAATACTCCATACAGACCCAACCGCTTTGGACATTCTTTAAACGCTTTTGGGTTAATGTCGCGGGTGAAGGGAATGAGATCAAAGTACTCGGGACGTGATGGCCAACTCTTGGGATTGAAGTCGCCTTCGTGCTTCACCATTCGCGCCCATGCCTTCCCCAAGACCCGTGCATCGCTGTCAATAAAGCCCATTTCAATCGCAGCAATAGTGCCGGCAAGCTCATATTGATCTTGACCGCTCTCGGTCTTCATGACCGGCGGTGGATGACTCGGGCTAAACGCAGGTAAGGGTAAACAAAGATCATCGTCATGATGCGCTTCCACAATGTGCTTTGCTAACTCACGGATATGGCTCACGGATTTGTCCCCGGGTCTTGATGCCAGAACGGAGTGCCAACGAGTGGAGTGCTGGCTTGGGCAGAGTCTTGGGCTTGCATGGCCCCGGATAAATAAGCTTGACGGCCTGCATCAACCGCTTGCGCAAACGCATGCGCCATGGTTATGGGATCATGAGCAAGTGCAACAGCGGTGTTGAGTAAGACCCCATCAAAACCCCATTCCATGACTGTGCAGGCATGTGAGGGAAGACCAAGGCCCGCATCCACCAACAGGGGAACTGAGAGACGCTCACGCAATAGCTTCAGAGCATAGGGGTTGAGAGGGCCTTGCCCTGTACCAATCGGGGCAGCCCAAGGCATTACTGCTTGGCAGCCCACATCCACTAAACGCTGACACAAAATCAAATCCTCGGTGCAATAGGGCAAGACCTTAAAGCCATCTTTAATTAAGTGCTCGGCTGTTTCAACTAAGCGCAAGGTATCGGGTTGCAAAGTGTAGTCGTCACCAATTAACTCGAGTTTGATCCAATTGGTTTCAAAAACCTCGCGTGCCATTTGTGCGGTGGTGATCACCTCTTGCGGACGATGGCAGCCTGCAGTGTTGGGAAGCACGGGGACCGCCATTTTCTTGAGGAGTTCCCAAAAACCACTATGTGCCTCTGAGGCAGCAGAGCCCTGACGGCGCAAACTCGCTGTAATCATAGCAGGGCGAGCGCGTTGCACTGCGGTCTCAAGAACCTGAGGCGATGGATAACGGGAAGTACCTAGCAACAAACGACTTGCAAAGGACTCACCATACAGGATGAGGGGATCATCAATCTTAGCGGGAAGGGGTGCGGTCATAAAGAATTCGAATAAAAAAGATTAACCACCCGTGACAGGTGAGATGATCTCAACAGCATCATTCTCCTGTAAAACATGCAGAGTATGTTGCGACTTAGGGATGAACTGCAAGTTAACAGCAACCGCATATGGCGGTTTAGCATCCAATAAGGTCAAGAGATCGCTCACCTTCGAGGACGGCGCAAGCTCGTGGGGATTTTGATTCACTAGGACGCGCATCATGCAAAGCTACTCATGCGATCGTGATGATGAACCGCAATCTCAAAGCGTCTCGCCAGGGCGCTATCGGTCTCTTGCAGCAGTTCTTGGGCGGTATCGACTAGCGCAGGAGCAATTAAATAACCGTGGCGGTAGAGGCCATTGATTTGCATGAGGCCAGCACGTGGTACACAGATCTCGGGTAAATTGTTTTTCAAGGTGGGCCGACATTGCGTAGCAGACTCTAGAATGCGCGCCTCTGCAAAGCCCGAGTGTACCGAATACGCTGCCGACAAAAGCTCCATGGAGGAGCGCACGCTCACCGGAGAGAGATCCTCAGACTCAATTTCAGTGGCACCGATGACGTAGAGATCATTCTCTTTAGGAGCAATGTAAATCGGATAGCGCGGATGGATCAATCGAGTAGGGCGTTGCAATTTCACTTCAGGTGCATGCACCCGAATAACCTCACCCCGCACACCGCGTAAGGGATTGTGCGTGTTGGACCACGAGGTCTTAGCGCCCAAGCCCCGACAATCAATCACCCAATCAAAAGCCTGACCTTTAAGTTCTTCAGGCTCGCAGGCGGTATGCCAATGAAAGGTCACAGGTAACTGCTGGAGAGCTTGCAACAAAGCAGTTAACAACTGCCGATTATCCAGTTGACCCTCTCGGGGTAAGAACAGACCTTGTGCAAAGCGCTCCGCCACACTGGGCTCAAGTTCAGCCAAGGCCTTGCTATCGAGATGCCATGGTGAGGAGAGTGCTGGGTTCATTCGCACATTGCGCTCGAGGTGCTCGGCAAACCGCTGTGCCTCTGCAGCATCTAGACGATGCCACAGAACCAAGGTGCCATTTTGGGCAAAGAAGGTCTGTTGCTCAACCTCACGATTGAGTTGCTCAATCAAATTCTTCCAGCGATCCAAACCATACAGACCCATGCGCACTACGGATGGTTCGGTAATTGCAGACTCGGCAAGCGGAGCAAGCATGGAGGCAGCAACCCGTGCAGCTGATTGCTCTGCATCAGGACCGCTGCGTTCAAACAAAGCCACCGAGGCTCCATCTTTGGCAAGGGCATAGGCCATCATTCGGCCCATCAGACCGGCACCGAGGATGGCGTAAGACCGTGACATGCAAAGATCCTTACTGATAGATCTCGCTACCGCGTTTTCTGAACTCGATCGATTTCTCTTCCATTGCCTTACTCGGGTCAACACCTTCTTTGAGACTGGCAGCGTAATCGCGAACATCTTGCGTAATCTTCATCGAGCAGAACTTCGGACCACACATTGAGCAGAAGTGTGCAATCTTTGCACCTTCAGCCGGCAAGGTAGCATCGTGATACTCGCGGGCCCGCTCAGGATCTAAGCCAAGATTGAACTGATCTTCCCAGCGGAACTCAAAACGCGCTTTAGAGAGTGCGTTATCGCGTAACTGAGTGCCCGGAAAGCCTTTGGCTAAGTCGGCACCATGCGCAGCAATCTTGTAGGTAATGATGCCCTCGCGCACATCTTCTTTGTCTGGCAAACCCAAATGCTCTTTCGGTGTGACATAGCAAAGCATTGCGGTGCCATACCAACCAATTTGGGCAGCTCCCACACCACTGGTGATGTGGTCATAGCCTGGGGCGATATCGGTGATTAAGGGTCCTAAGGTGTAAAAGGGAGCTTCTAAGCAATGCTTGAGCTCTTCGGTCATGTTCTCTTCAATCCGTTGCATCGGCACGTGGCCAGGACCTTCAATCATCACTTGAACATCGTGCTCCCACGCTTTGGCTGTGAGCTCACCTAAGGTATGGAGTTCACCAAACTGCGCAGCATCATTGGAGTCGGCGATACAACCGGGGCGTAGACCATCACCTAAACTAAAGGAGACGTCGTACGCCTTCATGATCTCGCAGATCTCATCAAAGCGGGTGTAAAGGAAGTTCTCTTTATGATGGGCAAGACACCATTTCGCCATGATCGAGCCACCGCGTGAGACGATGCCGGTAATGCGATCAGCGGTCAATGGTACATAACGGAGTAAGACGCCTGCATGGATGGTGAAGTAGTCCACACCCTGTTCAGCTTGTTCTACGAGCGTATCGCGGAACATTTCCCAGGTGAGATCTTCGGCAATGCCACCGGTCTTATCCAGAGCTTGATAAATCGGAACGGTACCAATTGGCACAGGCGAGTTACGAATAATCCACTCACGCGTTTCATGAATATGCTTACCAGTAGAAAGATCCATGATGGTGTCTGCACCCCACCGAATCGCCCAAACCATTTTCTCAACCTCTTCATTAATGGAGGAGGTCACTGCCGAGTTACCCAAATTGCCATTAATTTTTACACGGAAGTTACGACCAATAATCATCGGTTCTAACTCAGGGTGATTGATGTTGGCAGGAATAATGGCACGCCCAGCAGCGATCTCGGAGCGCACAAACTCTGGAGTAATTACATCCGGAATATTAGCGCCGAAGGATTTACCAGGGTGCTGCTTGAGGATCTGGGTATAGCGAGGATCTTGACGAAGTTTCTCAAGACCCAAGGACTCGCGCAGGGCAACGTATTCCATTTCGGGGGTGATGATACCTTTGCGGGCATAGTGCATCTGACTGACATTCGCACCAGACTTAGCAACCCGTGGAGCGGCGATATGTGCAAAGCGCAAATTCGCTGTGGCGGCATCATGCGCGCGTGCAACACCATACTCCGAAGACGGGCCTGTTAGTTGCTGAGTATCTTTGCGCTCTTCAATCCAATTGCTGCGCAGTTTAGGTAAACCCTTCTCTAAATTAATCACAATATCGGGATCACTGTAAGGACCCGAGGTGTCATACACCGGGATGGGTGGGTTAGACGTTTCGGTCTCACCCGTTTTCGTGGGCAATTGCTCAATCATCCGAAAGGGGGCTTTGATATCGGGACGCGAGCCCTCGAGATAGGTTTTGGTGGACGCAGGGTAGGCAAACTTCTGCCCAAAATCACGCTCCAAACTTTTCAGGCTTGGGATCTCAGGCTTACTTTTCTTTTGATCCTTGGTATCGGTGCTCACACTCATGTCCATCTCCTCGCAAAATACATTGATATAGAGTGGACGAAACCGGGTGTCGGTCTGATGGAACTCCCCACGCCAGCATTATCTGGATCGGGTTAAAGGGTTTTTCTCAGCACCACAAGCAAGTGGGGGCACCCCTGTTTCATCCTGACCCTATTTAACCATGAATTCCCCAAACCAATCCTTGAGCCATATCAAGCAAGGGCTCTAGGCCCGAGCTAAGCTCATCTATTGCGCCGCAAGATAAAGTCAGCGGTGACTAAAGCAGCATCGTCGGTGAACTCATCAGCCAAAATGCGGGCAGCAGCTTCTGCAAGATCAAGCTCAATAAACCGACTGACTTCACCATCGTGGTTCACTGGAACCAGATTTCTGGGTACCTCAAGATCAAACATGAACAACATTTCATGATGAATTCCATGGGGTGGGTGAGGGCGATGGATTACCAATGTTCCAGCAGGATTAATCTGCTGTGCAATCCCTTGTGGAACACCAGCCTCTTCCCACAGTTCACGAATCGCACAGTGCACTACGGTCTCATTGGCATTAATACCGCCAGCACTGAGGTTATCGAGCATACCGGGATCAATCTGTTTGCTCTCGCTACGCCGACCTAACCAAAGCGTTCCTGTCGAGGTAAAGCCATTGATATGAGCTGCTTGACTACGAAAGCCAAACGTACGAAACGCAGCACGCTCTACCCGAAAATACTCATGACCATCGCTTCCGTACCACGCAAACTCTTCATTACGCCACGCAGGGATCAATCCCAGTTGATGCAGCCCATTCGCGAGGGCGCGCAGATTATCACTGAGTTGGGCAGGCGGTGCATTCTTTAAAATAATTCGCGTGATATCCATCTGAATATGCGGAAAGGATCCATGTTTTAAGAGATCCTCCACTGCGCTAATCAATGGACGGCTAATATTACCCACATATATTTTTTCAAAGTAGACCGGCAAGCAATCTGAACTTGGATTACGTTTGGCGTTCTGCAGCATTTCTTCGAGAGCAGCCAAGGTACTTGTCGTTAAACTATTCATCTAAATAGTGTATTAGCAAAACAAGGAAAGAGCACCATGAGCCAAACCCACCCCAACACGATGCACGGCGGCCAGATCCTAGCGAATGCCTTGGTACGCCAGGGCGTAGAGATTGCCTTTGGGGTGCCTGGTGAGAGCTTCTTGCCCTTATTGGATGGTTTGGTAGATCATCAGGAGCGCCTGCGTTTTATTACCTGCCGGCAAGAGGGTGGCGCAGCCTATATGGCAGAGGCCTATGCCAAGTTGACCGGCAAACCGGGTGTGGTCATGGTGACGCGTGGACCAGGTGCAGCAAACGCCTTAATCGGTGTACATACCGCCTATCAAGACTCAACCCCGATGGTCGTTCTGATTGGTCAAGTGGGAACCGATATGGTGGAGCGCGAGGCCTTCCAAGAAATGGATTACCGCAAGGTCTACTCCGAGTGTTCCAAATGGGTAGGGAGTATTGATCGCACCGATCGGATTGACGAGTTTGTCTCGCACGCCTTTCATTTAGCGCAGTCTGGCCGAAAGGGCCCCGTGGTCTTAGCGCTACCCGAAGATGTTTTATTTAAAGAGGCACAAGAGAAACCAACCCCAGCAGCACAGATGATTGCAACGGGTCTTGATCAAACACTCTTTGCAAATGCCATGCAGCAATTTGCAAATGCCAAACGACCAATGGTGGTCGCGGGTGGTGGATCGTGGACCAAGGCAGCCTGCAATGCGCTCTCAGCCTGGGCCAATCGCGAGCAGGTCCCAGTAGCAACAAGCTTTCGTTCTCAAGATCTACTCGATAACTTGGATCCATGTTTTGCGGGAGACCTAGGCATTGCAGCGAATCCAGCATTAGTGAAGCGTGTACAAGAAGCTGACATGCTCTTAGTGATTGGGGAGCGCTTAGGCGAGATGACCATGGCTGGATACACCGTGCTCACAGTCCCCAAACCACAAATGCCATTGATTCATGTACTACCCAGTCCGGATGAACTAGGCAGGGTGTACTACGCCGATTACCCCATTTGTGCAGCACCGCAGGCATTTTGTGAGGCACTTAGCAAGATCTTCATGGAACCACAGCTTGAGCGAGTCCAAATGAAAGTAGCACACGATGCTTATCTCGCATTTAGTAAGCCCACCACCATCCCCGGTCCTGTGCAATTGAGTGCAATCGTATCGGCACTACAAAGTCACTTGCCACGCCATGCAATCCTAACGAATGGGGCAGGAAACTTTGCGGCCTTCTTACATCGCTTTTATCCCTATGGGGGATTTAAATCCCAATTAGCGCCTGCTAACGGGTCAATGGGCTATGGACTGCCTGCTGCTATTGCTGCCAAGATCGTTGATCCCGCACGCGTTGCTGTCGCGTTCTGCGGCGATGGTGACTTTATGATGAACTGCCAAGAGTTGGCTACCGCCATGCGCTATCAGGCGAAACCGATTGTGATTATTGTGAACAATGGCATGTACGGCACGATCCGTATGCATCAAGAGCGGGAGTACAAGGCGCGGGTCTCAGGTACCGAACTCACCAACCCCAACTTTATTGACTTTGCCAAGAGCTTCTCCATGCCGGCTTACCGCGTTGAGAAGACTGAACAATTTGCACCAGCAATACAAGAGGCGCTTAAGAGCTCAGACGGAGCAATCATCGAGATCGTGATTGATCCCGAAGCAATTAGCCCGAGCAAGCGCTTATCAGAACTTGGACGATAAGAATGAGCTCATGCCTAATACGACTTTTATAAAAAGGCAAGACCTAAGAACTTTATTTTTATGCAGAGTGTCTATAAATAAATACAGTGAGTTTGGTGCACGACAAGTACGTACATAACTGCTCAATTTTTCAGCATCCTAGTTCACTCTATACAAAATCAGTACTTAGAAAACAATTCGTGCATTTATCCACATTCGCTGTGGATAACTTCAGTTGCATCACAGCAAAATAAATAAATTCTGCTTGACATGATTTAATTTGAAGGGAATGGGATTAATCCCAATTGAAACTTGATATGGCTTTAATGGTCCCCCTGCCAGGAGTCGAACCTGGATCTATCGCTTAGGAGGCGATTGCACTATCCATTGTGCTACAGCGGGTTAAAACGAATCACCATCCACACAAAGCCCATGCTTGATTGGCTAAACCAATCACCACCTCGGGGATGGAGTAGAGCGCAAACACTAAGGCAAGCACTACAACT
>DBCI01000096.1:18167-30322 GCA_002292975.1 Polynucleobacter sp. UBA962
ACGTGCTGGCATCTTAAGCCATTGCGGGACGCACCAAAGGCTCTTCCCGGATCGGCAGATTAATGAGGCAAGCAAAGACACCCAAGGCAATCGCAATGCCCCAAACGATTTGATAGGAGCCAGTAAGGTCGTATAAATAGCCCCCAAAATAGGCCCCACAAAAACTACCGAGCTGATGCGAGAAGAACACCACTCCCGAGAGCATCGTGAGGTACTTCACCCCAAAAATTTGTGCCACGATCGCATTGGTGAGTGGAATGGTGGATAGCCACAGAACGCCCATCACCGCAGCAAACACATAGGTAGTGGTTGCACTAAGCGGAAATAGTAGAAATAAAGTAATAGCTACTGAGCGCGTGATATAAATACCCGATAGCAAAAAGCGTTTTGGAAAGCGTTGACCCAAGACCCCGGCATAGTAGGTACCAATCACGTTAAATAGGCCAATCAAAGCCAACGCGGTGGTAGCAACCGTTGCACCATTGATCTCTGGGTATTTGAGGGACATGTCTTTGAGATAAGGGGCGAGGTGCAAGGTAATAAAGACCACCTGAAAACCGCATACAAAATAACCCATCATTAAGAACCGAAAATTACGATTACCCATTGCCTCACTCAGCGCTTGCCGAATCGTTTGATCACCCGCTTGGTTGGCTGTAAAGCCAGTCTCTCGCAGACAAAATGCTAGCGGGATCATGAGCGAGGCAAGTAAGCCCAAATAGATCAGTGCTTCATTAGCACCAAAATTACTGATGAGCCCCTGCTCAAGGGGCATCATTAAGAACTGCCCAAAGGATCCCGCTGCAGCAGTAATACCCATTGCCCAAACGCGTTTCTCAGGCGATACATTGCGTCCTAAGATGCCGTAGACCACGCTATAGGTTGTCGCTGCTAAGCCAATACCAATGGCTAAGCCACCTGCAAGATTAAACAGGAATGGATCACTAGTGAGTGCCATCCCAATTAAGCCAAGCCCGTACAAGAAACCACCGATCACCATGATCTTGAATGGGCCATACCGATCGGCCAATGCCCCAGCCACTGGTTGTGCAAAGCCCCACACTAAGTTTTGTAGGGCAATTGCCAAGGCATAGGTCTCGCGACCCCAGCCATTGGCAGAGGTAATGGGTAAATTAAATAAACCAAAGCCATGCCGAATACCCATCGAGAGGGTCACCATCAGACTGCCAAAAATTAGCACTTGCATCAGCGATAAGGAGGGAGTGCGTGTGGTGTTCAATCGATGATTCCTTTGGAGCGCAACTGCGCGATCTGTTCATGAGTGTAGTGAAGTGTGGCACTTAATATCTCTTCCGTATGCTCACCTAGTAACGGTGGGGGCATGCGCATGGTAACTGGAGTTTTGGATAAACGCATCGGACTGGCTACAAGTTTCATGGAGCCAGCAGTCGGATGGGGCACATTCAGTTGGATCCCGCGTGCAACAACTTGCTCGTTCTCAAACACCTCTTGTAAATTATTGATGGGACCGCAAGGGACTCCCACCGATTCCAGAAGTGAGATCCACTCCACTTTGGTCTTTTCTTTCACCATCGCCGCAAGTAGGGGAATGAGCGCATCCCGATGCTCAATCCGTGCAGGATTGGTCGCAAAGCGTGGATCATCGGCCAACAGTTCGCGATCGCCCGCTTTCACAAAGTGTCTAAATTGACCATCGTTACCAACGGCTACGATGATCCAACTATCAGAGGTTTGGAAGGTTTGATAGGGCACCACATTCGGATGCGCATTGCCCCACCGATGGGGTGATACGCCACTACACAAATAATTACTAGAGATATTGGCGAGCATGGCAACTTGAGTATCAAGCAGTGCCATATCAATGTATTGACCTTCGCCACTGCGATCGCGGTGGATCACCGCAGCCAAAATGGCAGAACTGGCATACATGCCGGTAAAGAGATCGACAATTGCGACCCCTGCTTTTTGAGGACCACCGCCAGGAAGATGATCGGCTTCACCCGTAATACTCATGAACCCACCCATACCTTGCAATATGAAATCGTAGCCTGCACGGTGTTGATACGGACCGGTTTGTCCAAAGCCGGTGATGGAGCAATAAATTAAATTGGGTTTAATCGCTTTCAGACTTTCGTAATCCAAACTGTACTTTGCTAGCTGCCCCACTTTGTAGTTCTCGATCACAACGTCAGACTGTTCAATAAGACCACGCACAATCTCTTGCCCCTCGGGTGTGCTGATATCGAGGGTGATGGATTTCTTATTACGATTAATCGAGATGTAATAGGCAGACTCGCTTGTATCCTTACCGAATGGATCTTTCGCAAAGGGAGGGCCCCAGTGGCGGGTGTCGTCACCACTCTTGGGACGCTCCACTTTAATCACCTCAGCCCCTAAATCGGCTAAGTTCTGCGCACACCACGGACCGGCCAAAACGCGGCTGAGATCAAGAACACGAATATGACTGAGAGCACCCATAACCCTTATTTTCCCATGCTTTAGCCCCCGACTCTGAGTTATGACTACAATTTCTGCGCATGGCTACTCGTAAAACTGCTCAGTACAGCGAATCCTCGATCAAAGTCTTAAAGGGCTTGGAGCCGGTGCGTCAACGTCCTGGGATGTATACCCGGACCGATAATCCCTTGCACATTATTCAAGAGGTGCTCGATAACGCCTCAGACGAAGCGCTTGGCGGTTATGGCAAGGAAGTGCTTGTGACCTTGCACACCGATGGCAGTGTGAGTGTCGAAGATGATGGCCGTGGTATTCCAGTAGGGATCCATTCACAAGAAAAGAAACCAGTGGTTGAGATTGTGTTTACCCAACTGCATGCGGGTGGCAAGTTTGAGAAGGGTGCTGGTGGTGCCTATGCATTCTCAGGTGGTTTGCATGGCGTGGGCGTATCGGTCACCAATGCACTCTCCAAACGACTCGAGGTCACGGTTTGGCGCGAACAACAGGTATCCACCATTACCTTTGCCGATGGCGATGTGATCGAGAAACTCAAATCCAAAGCTGCCACCAAAGCTGATAAAGCGCATGGCACGAAAGTGCGCGCGTGGCCCAACCCTAAATATTTTGATAGTGCACAAATTCCGCTAGCCGATCTTGAGCGACTCTTACGTTCCAAGGCGGTCTTATTACCAGGAGTGAAGGTCACCCTGGTTCACGAAAAGAATGGTCAAAGCCAATCCTGGCTCTATGCTCAAGGACTCAAGGGCTACTTGGATGAGTCTCTGGCTCAAGGGGGCCATAGTGCACCCGTCATTCCAGCCTTTGAGGGCGAGCATTACGCCTCGGGTGCTGGCGAGGAAGAGTCCTTTGCCGAGGGCGAAGGTGCTGCGTGGGTAGTGAGTTGGACCGAAGATGGCGCCCCCGTGCGTGAGAGTTACGTGAACTTGATTCCTACACCAGCTGGTGGAACACACGAAAGTGGACTTCGTGAAGGACTCTTTAATGCAGTGAAGAGCTTTGTGGAGATCCACGCGCTGCAACCCAAAGGTGTGAAGCTCATGCCAGAGGATGTCTTTGCTCGTGCCTCATTCATTTTGTCTGCCAAAGTATTGGACCCACAGTTTCAAGGGCAAATTAAGGAGCGCTTGAACTCCAGGGATGCCGTACGCTTGGTCTCGGGCTTTGTGAAGTCAGCGCTAGAGTTATGGTTAAACCAACATGTGGATTACGGTCGCACCCTGGCTGAACTTGTGATTAAGCAAGCGCAAGCAAGGACCCGTGCTGGCCAAAAGGTAGAAAAGAAAAAATCCTCCGGGGTTGCGGTACTGCCCGGTAAGCTCACCGATTGTGAGAGCCAAGACATTGCTCTTAATGAACTCTTCTTAGTCGAGGGAGACTCAGCCGGGGGCTCAGCAAAAATGGGTCGCAATAAAGAATATCAAGCCATCTTGCCTCTGCGTGGTAAGGTACTTAACACTTGGGAGACCGAGCGTGATCGGCTCTTTGCCAATAATGAGGTGCATGATATTGCGGTAGCGATTGGGGTTGATCCGCACGGACCGACCGATGAGCCCAATCTCAGCAATTTGCGCTATGGCAAGATCTGTATCCTCTCGGATGCGGATGTGGATGGCTCGCATATTCAAGTTCTCCTACTCACACTCTTTTATAAACACTTTCCAAGACTGATTGAGAATGGCAATGTGTATATCGCTAGACCACCCTTGTTTAGGGTCGATGCGCCCGCGCGTGGTAAGAAGCCTGCACAAAAGATTTATGCGCTCGATGAAAGCGAGTTGATTGCAATTGAAGATAAATTACGCAAAGATGGCGTGCGCGATGGCGCATGGCAGATCTCACGCTTTAAGGGCTTGGGCGAGATGAGTGCCGAGCAGTTGTGGGACACCACTTTAAATCCGGATACGCGCAGACTTCTTCCTATGAGTTTGGGTGAGATGAGTGAGAGCGATACGATTAAAACGATGGATATGTTGATGGGTAAATCAGAGTCGGGCGCCAGACGCGATTGGTTAGAAGAGCGCGGTAACGAGGTCGAGGCCGATATTTAGGATCCATCATGCCCAGTAAAAAACCAAGCCCCACTTCTAAAAATAGCAAGAGCAAGAAAGTCTCTGATCAAGGTGATCTATTTGCCATGGTCGATGAGCGCCCCCCTAAAAAAATCACTCTAGCAGACGAAGCTCTTTCATTGGGAGTCTATGCGGAACGCGCGTATCTAGATTACGCCATTAGCGTGGTCAAGGGCAGGGCTCTTCCTGAGGTTGCCGATGGGCAAAAGCCTGTGCAGCGCCGCATTCTGTACTCGATGAACGAGATGGGGCTGCGTGCGGATGCCAAACCAGTGAAGAGTGCGCGAGTGGTTGGTGATGTCTTAGGCAAATTCCATCCGCATGGTGATCAATCGGCGTACGATGCACTCGTTCGGCTCGCACAAGATTTTTCCTTACGTTACCCATTGATTGATGGGCAGGGTAATTTTGGTTCACGCGATGGCGATGGCGCAGCGGCGATGCGTTACACCGAAGCGCGTTTAACCAAAATTGCTAATTTACTGTTAGCCGAGATTGATGAGGGTACGGTTGATTTTGTACCGAACTACGACGGCTCATTCAAAGAACCTAAACTGCTACCAGCTCGCCTACCCTTTGTATTACTCAATGGTGCATCGGGTATTGCAGTAGGAATGGCGACTGAGATTCCATCGCACAATCTTCGCGAAGTTGCAGCAGCTACCATTGCCTTAATGAAGTCCGCTAAAACAAGTACAGCGGATTTACTCAAACTCATACCGGGACCAGATTTTCCGGGTGGCGGGCAGATTATCTCCTCGGCGAGTGAGATCGCGCAAATTTATGAGAACGGCCGCGGGTCTATTAAAGTGCGTGCCCGTTGGAGCATTGAAGAGTTGGCGCGTGGGCAATGGCAGGTTGTGGTTAATGAGTTACCACCTGCTACCTCCACACAGAAGGTCTTGCAAGAGATTGAAGAGCTCACCAATCCGAAGGTGAAATTAGGTAAGAAGTCCTTAAGTGCTGAACAAATTAATCTAAGACAAACCATCCTCAATGTCTTAGATAGCGTTCGCGATGAGTCAACCCGTGGCGCTCCTGTCCGCCTCGTCTTTGAACCAAAGAGCAAGAACATTGAGCAACATGAGTTTGTCACATTGCTCTTGGCCCACACTTCCTTAGAGTCCAACGCCTCGATCAATCTCGTGATGATTGGGAACGATGGTCGACCCCGACAAAAAGGCCTTAAGGAAATCTTGAGTGAGTGGATTGAATTCAGAGTAGGAACGGTCACGCGGCGCACGAGCCATCGTCTTGGTAAGGTCAAAGACCGCATGCATATTTTGGAAGGACGCAAGATCGTCTTCCTTAATATTGATAAGGTAATTAAGTTGATTCGGAACAGCGATGAGCCTAAACCGGATCTGATGAAAGCCTTTAAATTGAGTGAGCGCCAGGCTGAAGATATTTTGGAGATTCGTCTGCGTCAGCTCGCTAGATTAGAAGGCATTAAGATCGAACAAGAACTCAAAGAACTCAAAGGGCAAAAAACAGAGTTGGATGAGCTCCTCAACAATGAGTCTTCGCTTCGTAAGCACATCATTAAAGAGATTGAGGCCGATGCGAAGGACTTTGGTGATCAGCGCCGCACCCTGATGAAGCAAGACGAGCGCGCAGTGGCAGAGGTCAAGGTTATTGATGAGCCTGTTACGGTCATCGTCTCGCAAAAAGGATGGGTGCGGGTACGCCAAGGTCATGAGCATGACTCGCAACAGTTCACGTTTAAGGCAGGCGATGCTCTCTATGACACCTTTGAGTGCCGTACTGTCGATCAGATGCTGGGCTTTGGAACTGATGGCCGAGTTTACACCGTTCCCGTAAGCGAATTACCCGGTGCACGGGGTGATGGTTCGCCCTTAACTAGCTTTGTTAATCTTGCCCCTGGGTCGCAGATGGTGGCCTATTACGCAGGGCATGCCGATGATCTTGTTTTGATCTCGACCAAAGGCGGTAATGGTTTCTTGGCGAATGTGGCGGATATGTTTACTCGTAATAAGGCTGGTAAATCGTTTGTGGGCTTAGACAAAAAAATGCAGGGTGACACACCGCTTGGAGCAGCCAAAGTAGTGGAGGGTATGCGACAGGTTGCTTGCCTCTCCGAAAATGGTCGCTTATTGGTATTCCCGCTTGATGAACTCAAACGCTTACCAACCGGTGGCAAGGGCGTCATCTTGATGGGGCTTGATCCAAAAGAGTTTCTAAAATCAGCCATCGCATTTGGAGCACAAGGGGCTAGCTATAGTGGTCTTGGCAGGGGTGGCAAACCAACCGACACTATCTTAGATGCAAAAGCATTGAAGGGATTTGCTGGCAACCGAGCACGTAAAGGCCATCTGGTAGAGCCGAGACTCAAAGAAGCAAGACTCAAGGCGAACTTTATTTAGTCGACCGCCTTAACTTACCTAACCCTTTTTATTCGGCGTATTGACTTACCTATTTTTTGTAAGTACAATAAACTATGGAAATTAGTTTTGATAAAGCAAAAGATGAAGCAAATATTCAAAACCGCAAACTTTCATTTTCTGATGTCATAAATTTTGACTTTGAAACTGCATTGATTTGGCATGACACTAGGATGCGATATACAGAAATACGAATGGTTGCAATTGGATACGTCACACAACGACTTCATGTATTGTGCTTTTGTGAAACTTTGAATGGAATACGCGTAATAAGTTTTAGAAAGGCTAACCCCAGAGAGGTAAAAAAATATGAGTCCCAAATTGCCCAAAATTGATCGCAAAGGTGAGGTTGGTGATTTATCTGAATTAGATCCAGCCATCTTCAGGCGCTTAAAGCAGTTACCAAACTCGTTGCAGAGAAAGATGCGCGGAAGACCTAAGCTCGAAAACCCTAAAGAATTAATACATATTAGAATCGATGCTGATGTTGTTCATGCATTTCGTTCCACGGGAAGTGGATGGCAAACTCGTATCAACGCACTTTTAAAAAAAGAAGCAAAGAAATTAAATCACGCCTAAAAAATATGCCCTATAAAATCTTATTACTTGGAGCCTCTTATGGCTCTCTCTTGGCCTCAAAACTTTTATATGGGGGCCACCATATCCACTTAGTGTGTTTACCTGAAGAGGCTGCGCTGATTAATAAAGAGGGCTTTAAGGTCCGACTCCCAATCCGTGGTCGTACGGAACCCGTTTTATTGGAGTCACGTTTACTCCCAGGTCGCGTTACTGCTGGACCTGCTGAGGGGAATGATCTAAGCCAATATGACTTGGTAGGACTTTGCATGCAAGAACCACAATACCGTTCTGCTGGAGTTCGGGAGTTGATGGATGCAATTGGTCGCTCGGGCTTACCTTGTATGTCCATCATGAACATGCCACCATTACCTTTCATTAAGCGCATATCTGGCTTGGATTACAAGTCGCTTGAATGTGCGTATACCGATGCGAGGATCTGGGACTCGTTTGATCCAGCCAATATGACCCTCAATAGCCCAGATCCCCAGGCCATACGTCCACAAGGTGAGCAGGCAAATTGCTTGCAAGTTACCCTGCCAACTAATTTCAAGTGCGCTACTTTTGACAATGATCGCTATAACACCATACTGCGCCAACTAGAAACGGATGTTGCTAATGCCCGTTTTGAGACACCAGAAGGAAAAATTGAACTCCCGGTCAAATTAAAGGTGCATGACTCCTTGTTTGTGCCATTGGCTAAATGGTCGATGTTGTTGGCTGGGAATTACCGCTGCATTACTGAAGATGGAATGCGTAATACCCAGGATGCAGTTCATGCCAATATCGAGGAGTCGCGTTCGGTTTATAACTTTGTGTTTGATATGTGTGTAGCACTTGGCGCTCAGCCAAACGACTTGGTTCCTTTTGAGAAATATGCAGCTGCTGCACAGTCACTCTCACGCCCAGCATCTGCTGCTAGAGCCCTACAAAATGGAGCGCCCAATATTGAACGCGCTGATAAATTGGTCCAGTTAATTGCCCGCTCAAAGGGAATGAGTAACCCTGCCATTGATGCCCAAGTGGCATTAGTAGATCGACGACTTGAAATCAATCGTAAAAAACTAGCAGGATAAAGCCTTATACCGACGAAGTTGCATAGGATTATTTACTTAATGGATCTCAGGATCTGTTCCAGATTGCTCTTGGTGCGACGTTTCTAAAAAGTCAAAGTCGCAGCCTTGATCGGCTTGCAAGACATGCGCACTGTACACCTTGCCAAAGCCACGATCAAATTTCTTGAGAGGGGCTTGCCAGGCTTGCTTTCGCTTGGTCATCTCTGCGTCTGAGATTAAGACATTGAGTTTGCGCGCTGGCACATCCAATTCAATCAAATCACCATCCCTGACTAAAGCCAATGGCCCGCCAACATAAGACTCTGGAGCCACATGCAAGACACAGGCGCCGTAACTGGTACCACTCATGCGAGCATCGGAGATGCGCACCATATCGCGCACACCTTGCTTGAGCAGTTTTTGCGGAATGGGTAATTGACCCCACTCAGGCATACCTGGGGCACCCAAGGGACCCGCGTTTTGCAACACAATTACCGAGTCTTTGTCGACATCCAGCTGTGGGTCATCAATGCGTGCGGAGAGGTCATCGTAGTTCTTAAAGACCACCGCCTTGCCAGTATGTTTGAGAAGATGCGATTCAGCAGCAGGCGGTTTGATGACCGCGCCATCGGGTGCAAGGTTCCCCTTGAGGATCGCCAAGCTATCGCTGGCTACTAAAGGGTTATCCAGCGAGCGGATAACCTCGGGCTTAAACACTTTCGCTTCTGAAATCAATTCACCTAAGGATTTACCATCAACAGTTTGCTGCGTGAGATCTAATAAGGGCGATAGTTGCTTTAAGAGTGCTCGTAAACCACCCGCGTAATAAAAATCTTCCATCAGATACTCGCCAGCAGGACGAAGGTTGGCTAGAACTGGAACCTTACGAGCTAGTGCATCGATATGATCGAGCGTTAATGGAAAGCCAGCACGGCGCGACACGGCAATCATATGTACGACCGAGTTGGTAGAGCCTGCGAGCGCTAAGACTGTACTCATGGCATTGTCAAAAGATGCCCTGGTCAAAATATCAGAGGGTTTGAGATCTTCCCAGGCCATTTCCACAATACGCCGCCCGGTCATGCTAGCCATCTGAGAATGACGCGAGTCGGATGCCGGAATCGAGGCAAAGCCTGAGAGCGATAAACCCAAGGCCTCAGTGGCGCTCGTCATGGTGGAGGCGGTTCCCATGGTCATGCAGTGACCGGGTGAGCGTGCAATCCCGTTTTCAATATTCCGCCAATCGCTCTCGGTAATATTGCCCGCCCGTAACTCTGCCCAATATTTCCAAGTATCGCTACCGCTTCCCAAGTAATTACCTTGGTAATCACCGCGCAGCATCGGACCAGCGGGCAAGAAGATGGTGGGTAAGTTCATGCTAATCGCACCCATGAGAAGTGCGGGAGTGGTCTTATCGCAACCACCCATTAAGACGCACGCATCTGCTGGATAGGAGCGCAATAATTCTTCGGTCTCCATGGCTAATAAATTGCGATAGAGCATGGTGGTAGGTTTTTGGAAAGGCTCGGATAGTGACATCGCTGGCATTTCTACAGGAAAGCCGCCCGCTTGCCATACCCCCCGTTTTACTTCCTCAGCCCGTTGCCGAAAATGACCATGGCAAGGATTAATGTCGCTCCAAGTATTGATGATGGCAATTACTGGTTTTCCCGCATAGTCTTGGCGGGTATACCCCATTTGCGCAGTCCGCGACCGGTGACCAAAGCTGCGGAGATCTTTAACTCCATACCAGCGATGACTTCGTAACTCTTCGGGCTTTTTTAACTTGCGAGTAGACATAGATATCCGTAATGAGCGATAGGTGATGATTTAATATACACGAGAACCTAAATTCATTAAAACAATAGAACCTCTCACTACCATGCCTGTTATTGCACACCAAGAACTAGAAAAACAGATCACAAAAATAGTTCAGGCAATGGGTAGTAGCCTAGCCGAAGCTAAAACAGTGGCTCATAACTTAGTGCTTGCCAATCTCAAAGGACACGACTCGCATGGCGTAGGAATGATTCCGAGATATGTGGAGGCATTTCTAGAGGGAGTGCTCAAAATTAATCAAGGATGTCAGGTGCGCAGTGATCTTGGTTCATTGCTTGTGCTCGATGCTCAGCAGGGCTATGGTCAAGTGGTGGGAGAAGAAGCAATGCAACTGGGTATTGAGCGTGCTCATAAGCACGGTAGTTGCATCGTATCTTTATCTAACGCCCATCACCTTGGACGGATTGGTCACTTTGCCGAGATTGCAGCTAGTCAAGGTTTGGTATCGATTCATTTAGTAAATGTTCGCTCTTTACCTGTAGTGGCTGTTTGGGGTGGAGGTGATGGACGCCATGGCACTAACCCCTTTTGTATCGGTGTGCCGATTAAAAACAAAGCACCATTCATCTTAGACTTTGCAACTAGTCGAGTTGCTCAAGGAAAGATGCGCGTGGCCTATAACCAAGGCAAAACCATGGAGCCAGGATATTTGATTGATCCGCAAGGGCGACCCACACAAGATCCTGGTGTCGTGGTCAAACCCAATGCGGATGGCAAGATGGGCGCCTTGATGCCTTTTGGAGAACACAAAGGGTCAGGCCTTGCAATTGCCTGCGAGTTATTGGCGGGAGCATTAACAGGAAGTGGGACCTGGAAACCAAGACCCAAAAAGAGTCGAGCCATTTGGAATGGCATGCTTAGTATCTTGATTAATCCACAGAGTACGAATACTCAAGAACAATTTGACACAGAAGTAGCATCTTTCGTTTCATGGGTCAAACAAAGTCCAGCAGCACATCCATCAAGCCCAGTACAAATAGCGGGTGAACCAGAGTTGCTGATCATGCAAACTAGAATGAAACAAGGTATTGAGATCGATGATCAGACCTGGACTGATATTGTTCATGCTGCAAAGCAGTTTGATGTGCCCATTAATAAATAGGATCTGATATGCCAAGTAATGATTTATGTTTTTTGGGGGCGTGTGAGCAGGAGCAGTTGATTCGTTCCAAAAAAATTAGTGTGACCCAATTAATTACGGCCCATCTTGATCAAGTTGAGCGCTTTAATCCAACCCTCAATGCGATTGTGACCTTGACTGCCGAGAGTGCCTTGCAAGCTGCTAAAGAGGCGGACGCACAATTGGCGAGACAGGATGCGATCGGTGCTTTACATGGTCTGCCAGTAGCGCATAAAGATTTATTTCTGACCAAAGGCGTGAAGACCACCTTTGGCTCACCGATCTACAAAGACAATATTCCGCAGGTGGACTCATTACCAGTAGAGCGGCAGAAGAATGCCGGAGCGATTAGTTTAGGCAAAACCAATACCCCAGAGTTTGGCGCCGGTAGTCAAACATTTAATTCGGTCTTTGGTACTACATTAAACCCCTACGACCTTAGTAAAACTTGTGGTGGGTCATCGGGTGGTGGCGCAGTAGCCTTGGCAACGGGGATGGTTGCCCTAGCCGATGGAACCGATTTAGGTGGATCGCTACGCAACCCCGCTAACTTTTGTAATTTGGTTGGCATGCGCCCATCGGTTGGGCGTGTACCAACGTGGCCTGAGCAATTGGGTTGGTACACCATGAGTGT
>DBCI01000096.1:30404-30580 GCA_002292975.1 Polynucleobacter sp. UBA962
GGACCCGATGATCGCTCTCCGATTGCACTGGAGTCCCCGGGTTCCATTTTTCATACACCTCTTCAACGTAACTTCAAAGGATGTAAGGTTGCATACAGCGAGGACTTGGGTGGATTACCGCTGGAGCCCGAAGTGCGAACCGTAATGCGAGCAGCTCGAGAAATATTTGAACGCTT
>DBCI01000096.1:30665-35409 GCA_002292975.1 Polynucleobacter sp. UBA962
TGGCGAACCGAGTTACGAATTGCACCGTTATTAACCTCACATAAAGATCAACTCAAAGATACCGTGATTTGGAATGCAGAGCAGGGCGTAGGCCTCACTGGACCCCAGATGGCTCGGGCAGAGGCTAAACGTACTGAGATCTATCATCGGATGCGCGAGTTTATGAGCACCTATGAGTTCTTTGTGTTGCCGGTGAACCAAGTTGTGCCATTCTCGGTAGATCTGGACTACCCCCGCGAAATTAATGGAGTCAAAATGGAAACCTATATTGATTGGCAAAAGACCGCTTACTTTATTAGTGCGATGGGGAACCCTGCAATCTCAGTGCCTGCGGGTTTTACCGATTCGGGTTTACCTGTAGGAGTGCAAATCGTTGGAGGCCACCGCCAAGACCTTGCAGTCTTGCAAATGGCATACGCCTTTGAGCAAGTAACCCAATTTGGCCTACAACGCCCTGCTATTTGTACGGTTGCTTAAATTAAAAATTCAATAAATAATGGCTTAAAGTAGTGGCAGTACACCATTAAAAAAACTAGGAGACCTCACCATGCGTTACCACCATAAGCTCGTACTTGGCGTATTTGCCTTTCTGACCGCCATCGGTTCAGCCTGGGCCCAGCAGTATCCCGATCGTGCAATTAAATGGATTGTGCCGTATCCACCAGCGGGCACTACCGATGTGATCGCTCGGATTATTTCACCACCTTTAAGTGAGATATTAGGTCAACAAGTGATTGTTGAGAACCGAGCTGGCGGTGGCAATAATATTGGTGTGGATGCGGTTATTAAATCACCGCCCGATGGGTACACCATGCTTTTGGTTAATCCTGCCAACGGGATTAATGCAACCCTTTATAAAAGTTTGCCGTTTAACTTCATCCGAGACATTGCACCGGTTGCGGGGATTATTCGTTCTCCCAATGTAATGGTCGTGCCACCAAGTTTTCCAGCCAATAACGTGGCTGAGTTCTTGGCGTATTGCAAGAACAATGTCAGCAAAATTAATATGGCTTCGTCGGGTAGCGGTACCTCCGTACATATGTCGGGCGAACTCTTTAAATCGATGACCGGTTGCAATATGCTGCACGTTCCTTATAAAGGTGCTGGCCCTGCATTGGTCGATCTCATGGGCAACCAAGTGCAAGTACTCTTTGATAACTTGCCATCTTCGGCTGGGCATATTAAGTCCGGTCGTCTGAAGGCCTTGGCCGTGACCTCAGAAAAGCGTGAACCATCCTTACCGAATATCCAAACCGTGGGTGAGACCATCCCCGGATACGAAGCGACCGCTTGGTTTGGTGTTGGGATGCCTCGTGGTACTCCACCAGACATCATTAATAAGATGAACGCTGCGATTAATAAGGTGATGAGTAATCCAAAAATTAGGGAGCGCTTAGCCGAGTTAGGTGGCGTACCCATTACCGGCACACCAGCGGATTTTGGCAAGATCATTCAGGCCGAGACCGACAAATGGGCTAAGGTCGTGAAGTTCTCTGGAGCATCTGCCGAGTAATACACGCTACTCGTGCAATAAACTTGTTACAGTAGGGCCGATGCAACTATCGGCCCTCACTGCTTTTTATCTCACGACCGCTGCCCTGATGTGGGCAGGTAATGCTATTGTGGGTAAGATTTTGGTGCAGTCCAGTTCACCCGTTTTACTCAACACCATTCGCTGGGGTGTAACTGCACTCATTCTGCTGCCTTTTGCATGGGGCGTGTTCAAAGGTAGTAGTCCTCTGTGGGGACAAACCAAGCGTTTTTTACTCCTCAGTCTTTTTGGGGTCGGTAGTTATAACGTCTTACTCTACCTAGCTCTCCAAAGCTCAACACCCATTAATGTCACATTAATTGGGGCAAGCATGCCGATCTGGGCCATTATGATTGGCGCCCTATTTTATAAAGAGTCTTCACACGCAAAACAAATCATTGGCGCGCTGATCTCTCTTGTTGGTGTATCTATTGTGATTGTGCGGGGCGAGCTTGAGCGTTTAATTGAGATTGAGTTTGTTGTGGGCGATCTACTGATGGTCTTTGCCACGATCTTATGGGGTGCCTATAGCTGGATGCTCAGTCATCCCAAAGAGAGTACCGAGCGCACTTGGCCGTGGAGCTATTTCTTATTAGCGCAGGTAGGTTTTGGCTTTTGTTGGTCTGTCGGTTTTGCAGTGACTGAATGGCAGCTGGAATACAGTTACTTCAAGTGGTCATGGCCAACTGTATTCATGATCATTTACGTGATCATCGGCCCATCCTTGATCGCCTACCGTTGTTGGGGTCTAGGCGTTAGTGGGGCAGGGGCTACGGTAGCGACATTCTTCACTAATTTAATTCCGCTCTTCACAGCGATTCTTTCCACCGTACTTTTGCAAAAACCCCCCGAGTTATTTCATGGGCTTGCCTTTATCCTAATCTTGGCCGGTATTTATTTATCGGTTCAAAAGAAATAAAGTGGCTGATATCACACATAGGCTAACCACCTTCCTAAGCCAATCACACTGGCCCAGCCAACTAAAGAGATCACTGCTTGGGCTTTTGTAGCAGGGTTTATTACTACGCGCATCCGTAACAAAATAGCATTGGTAATTAACAAGAAGATTAGACACATCTTGAGGATGAATAAGCGTGAGGCAATAAGATCGGCAGCATGTGTAATAAACAGCATCGAGCCTGTGATGACGGCCAAAGAGAAGCCGAGTACAGATACGACGATACCCAAGCGTGAGAGTGCAGTGTAATCAAGAGCCTTGCCTAGACCCAAGACTCGTAAATCCATGAGCACTACACTTCCAAAGAGCATGCCTATACCCCAAATATGAACAGTTTCAACAGTGGGGTAAAGCCAAGTTGAGTATTTCATGGCCTGAGCTAACCAAACGCCCTCCAAGGCCACCAAGGGAGTGTTCACCGTAACTCGATCGTTTTGTTATTTACCATGATTCGCTCAGCCCGCATCTCATGGAGTTTGGTACGGTTAATGTAGCCCTCAACGCTCACTTGCGAACCAGCGGTAATATCAGACTTTGACAAACCCCGATTTTCCATGCGAAAGGGTGGCGCCAATATCACTATCCATTCTTTACCATCAGCATCAAACTTAATAAAACCATGCGGGTGTTCATAGCCATTTTGTGTGACCTTGCCTGAGAGCTTCACTAATTTGGTTTGCTCATACTCTGACCACCCGTGGTGAGCTTTAACGGATAAACTGAATAATGCGCTAGCGCAAAGACCAAAAATTAGAAGTAATTTAAATATTTTCATACCTTTTTTCTGAAATTATTTACAAACGATTGTATGCCAAAATAGAAGCGAAATAACTCATAAAAATTAGCTATTATTTTTTATCTACACACTATTCATGATTCCCTATCATTTTTGGCCACCATTAAGCGAGATTGTCGCTCAAGTAAAAAAAAGCTCCATAACGGCGCGCGCTCAGGTGGTAAGGGCTCTTGATTTAGCGAAAAATGAAATATTAGGTTCTAACGTTTCACCAACTTTTATTAGTTTGCATGCCGAGGAAGCATTGCTCTTGGCCGATAGGATTGATTCCCAAATCGCACGGGGTGAAGCAGTTGGGGATTTGGCTGGTATTCCGATTGCAGTCAAAGATAATATTGATTGGACTGGATTAATAACATCAGCAGGAAGTCCTAGGGCATATTCTAAAAAGGCTTTACAGACAGCGCCAGTTCTTCAGAAACTAATTGACCGCGGCGCCATTCCAATTGGGAAAACAAATTTAAATGAGTGGGCAGTTGGTTTGACGGGTGAAAGCGTTCACTATGGTGATGTAATAAATCCTTACGTAGATGGCTGTCTCTCTGGCGGTTCGTCGAGTGGAAGTGCTAGGGCTGTTGCCATGGGAATTGTTCCTGCCGCTCTTGGCTCCGATACAGGGGGATCGATTCGAATGCCAGCTGCCTGGTGTGGCATCGTTGGGCTTCGACCTTCCTCGAACTCGTTTTCACTCGATGGAGTAGTTCCCCGTTCGCGAACTCTAGATGTTGTAGGACCCCTAACCAAGACATTGGATGATTGCGCTTATTTTTTAGGAGATCTTTTTTTACCGAATGCTAAGCAATCTTCCATTTACCAAGGTAATGATCCAATTCGAATTGGTTGGGACCCAGAATTATTAAGAGTTTTAAGTACGGATGTATGTGCTGCCTTCAAACAATGGATGAATACCCTGCAACATTCTGGACGAGTATTTTTTGTGGAGCAACAGTGGCCTAATCTTGAACTTGCAACACAAAATGCCCTAGTTGTATTACAAAAGGAGTTTTACGACGATTTTCTTCTTATGTGCGGAGACGTTGATAATTTTTCATCTTATTTAGGCAATCCTGTACTGAACGAGTTGCGTCACTCCAAAAATCTGAATTCTGCTGATTTGGATAAGGCTCTTTCAGCACTCCGTCGTTTTGCTGCTTATTTTGAAGAAGCCTTCGATGCACCAAATAAAGAAGTCGATTTATTTGCTGTAGGGCTTACTCCTTGTGGCCCTGTTTTACAAAAGGATTTACCTAATGCAGCCAAGCCTCTTCGAGAGCTAAGTCTA
Source organism: Polynucleobacter sp. UBA962 (assembly GCA_002292975.1). GTDB lineage: Bacteria > Pseudomonadota > Gammaproteobacteria > Burkholderiales > Burkholderiaceae > Polynucleobacter. The sequence continues at coordinate 35,233 of DBCI01000096.1, forward strand.
GCAATGGGGGCAACAGGTTTACCAATATTAGGGATACCCCTAATAGCTGGTGTGTATTCCGCCGAGAGTTTGGCAGGCGTTCAGTTAATTGGACGCAAACATCATGAGCATCAGTTGATTTCTGTGGTAAAAAGATTGTTGCAGTAAATAACGGATGCTTTTTTTAAAGAGCAATAC
>DBCI01000096.1:35444-39572 GCA_002292975.1 Polynucleobacter sp. UBA962
GCTTAGATGCACCTGTTACGCGCTTGTATGCACTTAAATGAAGCGCATTTACCAACTATAGAATCAAATACTCATTAATATCATTTGTAGACTTTAAATTTAATGTATTGGAGACTTTTATGAATATTGTTAGACGTTCCTTCCTCCAGATTGCGGCTCCTATTGGTCTCGCACTATCAGTAGGTTTTTTTTCCCCAGCCACTCAGGCGCAAGCTCAAAAAACCTTGAAATTTATTGCCCAGGCTGATCTAAAGATTTTGGATCCGATTGCAACAACGGCCTACATCACTCGTAATCACGGCTACATGGTGTATGACACTTTATTCGCCATGGATAGTAAATTTGAGATCAAACCGCAGATGGTAGATAAATTTACGGTCAGTGCAGATAAAAAAACCTACACTTTTACCTTACGTGATGGACTCAAATTTCATGATGGTGCTCCTGTTCGCTCAGCTGACGTAATTGCATCACTAGATCGTTGGGCCAAAAGGGACGGTTTGGGACAGAAATTGGCTGATGCAACCGAATCATGGTCCGCTACGAACGATAAAACCTTCGTATTGAAACTTAAAAAGCCTTTTGCTTTCGTTTTAGATGCTCTGGGTAAACCATCCTCTAACGTTCCTTTCATCATGCCCGAGCGCATTGCAAAGACTGATGCCTTTACGAATATTACTGATCCAACTGGCTCCGGCCCGTTTAAGATGCTTAAGGATGAGTGGGTCCCTGGCAGCAAAGTGATTTATGTGAAGAATAAGGATTATGTTCCTCGCAAAGAGGCTCCATCTTGGGCTTCAGGTGGCAAAGTTGTAAAGGTGGATCGTGTTGAATGGCTCTATATTCCCGATTCAGCGACAGCAGCAAATGCCATTAGCAATGGTGAGGCAGATTGGTGGGAACAAATGCCACCAGATTTGATACCTTTGCTTGCTAAAAATAAGAGTGTCAAAGTAGATAATATTGATCCACTAGGTTCAATGGGCATGATCCGTTTTAATTTCTTGCATGCACCATTTAACAACGAGAAAATGCGTCGTGCAGTGGCAATGGTTTTAAACCAGCAAGATTATGTTCTTGGCATTGCAGGTAATCCAAAAAATGGTAAACCATGCGCCTCTTACTTTACTTGCGATACACCTCTAGCAAGCAATGTAGGCTCGACTTTATTAACTGGTAAGCGTGATTTTGACGCTGCTAAGGCACTTATTAAAGAATCTGGCTATAAAGGTGAAAAGATTGTCATCATTTCTGCAACGGACCAGCCAATTGTTCAGTCGCAATCCCTGTTAACGACTGAATTGTTACGTAAACTTGGTTTAAATGTGGAATTACAGGCGGGCGATTGGGGCACATTAATCACGCGCCGTACTTCCAAGGAGCCAGTTGATAAGGGCGGTTGGTCAATATTCCATACATGGTTAGTCGGTCCTGATCTTCTGAACCCTGCGGTGAACTTTGCAATTCGTGGTAACGGTGATAAGGCATGGTTTGGCTGGCCTACAGACCCAAAACTGGAGTCCTTACGCGAAGCATTCTTTGAGGCTCCAAATGCTGCTGCAGCTAAAAAAGCAGCCGAGGCAGTTCAAGCCCGAGCTTTTGAGTTCTTGCCCTACGTACCCACTGCTCAATTTATCTTACCTACGGCGTATCGCACCAATCTCTCAGGCATCATCGTTGCGCCAATGGCATTTTTATGGAACGTGGAGAAAAAATAGTTCTTCCACTTTCAATGTGATTGGAGTTAGTATTTGTTTTCTTACATAGTAAGACGTTTAGGCGCAACGGTGGTCGTAATGGCTGTCGTTGCGTTTATTGTTTTCTCATTGCTATATTTAACGCCTGGTGATCCTGCTGCCGTAATCGCTGGCGATGTAGCAACTGAGGATGACATCAAGCGCATACGGCAATCCCTTGGCCTAGATCAGCCCTTTATAGTCCGTTTTGGTACCTGGGTTTGGGGCCTTTTTCACGGAGATTTAGGTATCTCCATCTTTACCAATTTACCGGTGACAAAGTTAATTGCCCAAAGGGTGGAGCCGACCATATCCTTAACTATTTGCACATTAATTGTGGCAATTATTACTTCTGTACCTTTGGGCGCTATTGCCGCAGCTCGCGCAGAAAGTAAAACAGACAGAGCGATTATGGGATTTTCGGTACTCGGATTTTCCTTACCTGTATTTGTACTGGCCTACTTGTTAATCTTATTATTTTCGCTTCAATTACAAATTTTGCCAGTTCAGGGTTACCGGCCTATCGCTGAAGGAATATGGCCTTGGTTGAAGCATTTAATTCTTCCTAGTCTCGCACTTGGAACCGTCTATGCTGCCTTAATTACACGCATAACACGCGCCAGTGTTCTTGATGTCCTAGCTCAGGATTATATTCGTACCGCTCAAGCTAAGGGCCTAGCAGAGCATAATATTCTGATTCATCACGCACTTAAGAATGCTGCCGTGCCGATTATTACAATTATTGGCATTGGAATAGGGTTATTGATTTCAGGAGCAGTTGTAACCGAAACCGTATTTGCGATTCCTGGCATTGGACGCTTAACAGTTGATGCTATTCTGCGGCGTGACTATCCTGTTATTCAAGGTGTCATTTTAATTTTCTCAGCAACATATGTAATTATTAATTTGCTGATTGATTTATCGTATGTTTTTTTTGATCCGCGTATTCGTTATTAGGCGCTAAGATGAATACACCAGCACTTTTTTCATCGGGCTCTTACTTTTCCATCAGCAATTGGTGGACTTTTGCCCGCGTTAGAATCCCAGCCCTCTACCAACGCTATCCATTTGCCGTTCTAGGAGCCTTTATTCTTCTGGCGATGATTTTCATTGCGTTATTTGCACCCTTTTTGTGGACGGTGGATCCCCAGGCAGTAACACCTCTTAATCGATTAAAGCCACCCAGCAGTGAATTTTGGTTTGGAACTGATGCACTGGGTCGTGATGTATATAGCCGTGTTATGTACGGTGCACGCGTGTCCTTAATTGTTGGTATTTCAGTTGCCTTATTGAGTACATTCATTGGACTAGCGATTGGATTGATTACTGGATTTGTACGTGCTGTTGATGCAGTAGTTATGCGCATCATGGATGGGCTGATGTCGATCCCCTCGATTTTACTTGCGATTGCCCTTATGGCCCTTACAAAAGCTAGCATTGAGAATGTAATTATTGCGATTACCTTAGCAGAAATTCCAAGGGTAGTGCGTCTTGTACGAAGCTTAGTATTGACTTTACGTGAACAACCTTATGTAGAAGCTGCTACAGCATCAGGCACCCCTTTATTGAAGACCTTGATTCGCCATATATTGCCTAATACTATGGCTCCTTTATTAGTACAGGCTACTTATATTTGTGCATCTGCGATGATCACAGAAGCGATTTTGTCTTTTATCGGAGCAGGTACCCCACCTAATATTCCAAGCTGGGGCAATATCATGGCCGAATCGCGTAGCCTCTTTCAAATTGCTGGCTATCTCATTTTATTCCCTTCCATTTTTCTATCGATTACCGTTTTAGCAGTTAACTATCTGGGCGATGGCTTGCGCGATGCCTTAGATCCACGTTTATCCCGCAGAATGTAAATCATGAGCACTAATAATCAACATTCTGGTCAGGTTGTACTGGAAGTTAATGATCTACGTACCTATTTTTACACCCGCGATGGAGTGGTCCGCTCGGTTGATGGAATGTCCTTTGCTGTGTGTCAAGGAGAGACATTAGCCATTGTTGGCGAATCGGGTTGTGGCAAAAGTGTGACCTCATTATCGATCTTGCGTTTAATTGCATCTCCTCCAGGAAAAATCGTTTCTGGATCAATCAAGTTTCATGGAAAAGACCTTTTGAATTTATCTGACGATGAAATGCGTGAAATTCGGGGCGATAAGATTTCTATGATTTTTCAAGAGCCGATGACCTCGCTTAACCCTGTTTTAACCGTGGGCCAACAAATTGGCGAAGTTCTGGAGTTACACCGCGGGTGCAGTAGGGAACAGGCTCGTAGTCGAACGCTGGAGATGCTGAAGTTAGTTAATATTCCCGAGCCTGAGAACCGTATTGATAACTATCCTCATCAGCTTTCAGGCGGAATGCGGCAACGAATCATGATTGC
>DBCI01000096.1:39605-41898 GCA_002292975.1 Polynucleobacter sp. UBA962
ATGGCCTTAGCGTGTGACCCTGAAATTTTGATTGCAGATGAGCCAACAACTGCGCTGGATGTGACCATTCAGGCACAGATATTAAATCTAATTCGGGAGCTACGAGATCGTACGCGTGCAGCAATTATTTTAATTACCCATGATTTAGGAGTTGTTGCTGAGATGGCGCAACGAGTCGTGGTGATGTATGCGGGGCGTAAAGTTGAAGAAGCAGATGTGTTGGATCTCTTTGAGAGACCCCTGCATCCCTATACCTTAGGACTTCTCAATTCAATGCCACGTTTGGATGATGATTCACAAAAAAGACTAACAGAAATTCCGGGAATGGTGCCCTCTTTGCGAACCGAGATTATTGGGTGCGCTTTTGCCCCACGCTGTCCTTCTGCAAGTGCGCGCTGCCAAACCGATTCGCCTACTTTGCAAAATATCGGAAATCGTCACTTGGTGGCTTGTTGGCATCCCAACGAAATCAAAACAATAAGTACTGCATGATGACTACAGATACAAAAAAATCAAAGACTTTATTAGAAGTCAAAGATCTTTGTAAACATTACCCGATCCGGAAAGGCTTGTTTAGTCGGATATCTGGATATGTGTATGCAGTGGATGGAATTAGTTTTACGATTAATGAAGGTGAAACTCTTGGGTTGGTTGGAGAGAGTGGTTGTGGTAAGTCAACTGTTGGTCGGACGATCCTGAAATTAATTGAGCCAAGTCGTGGTGAGATAATTTGGCGTGGTGAGCGAATAGACGGGTTAAGTCGCTCACAAATGAGACCATACCGCCAACAAATACAGGCAGTTTTCCAAGATCCATATTCTTCTCTTAATCCACGAATGCGTTCGGCAGATATTGTTTCTGAGCCTTTGCGGAATTTCGAGAGTCTTTCCAAGGCTCAAGGTCGAGAACGTGTATCTGCTTTATTTGAGCGCGTTGGGCTTCGTCCAGATCAAATGTTACGTTTCCCACACGAATTTTCTGGTGGTCAGCGTCAGCGTCTTGGTATTGCCAGAGCTTTATCGGTAAAGCCAAAGCTTATTATGTTGGATGAACCGGTCTCCGCACTGGATGTTTCTGTTCAGGCTCAAGTTATTAACCTCTTAGAGGATTTGCAGCGTGAATTTCAAGTCTCTTATTTATTCGTAGCTCATGATCTTGCTGTTGTAAAACATATTAGCCATCGTGTTGCGGTGATGTATTTGGGAAGAATTGTGGAGTTGGCACCCACAAAAGAACTCTTTTCAAGGCCATCTCATCCTTACACAGAAGCCTTGTTGTCAGCCGTTCCTGTGCCCGATCCGAAGTATCAACGCAAACAAATTGTTTTGGGTGGCGATGTGCCAAGCCCAATTAATCGACCTAATGGCTGTCATTTTCATACACGCTGCCCTTACGCACAAGAACGATGTAAAGTGGAGGAACCCGTTCTAGAAGAAATTACACCAGGACACTCAGTCGCTTGCCATTTCAAGCTAAACAAATAAAGTCCAGATCGCCGTTGCAGCAAGTAAGCTAGCTAGGATTCGATTAAATATAAGTAGGCGCTTGCCGTGAAGTAACCAGTTTCGGACTAGCGAGCCAACTAGCGCATAACTAAAATTACTTGCAAAAGCAAAAAACATCACTACAAAGCAGGCGAGTACCAATCGATCATATTGATTAATGCTTGTTTGACCTTCCGCATTAATAATCCAAGTACTAGTCACCGTTACGGCTAAAAGCCAAACCTTAATATTCAAAAATTGTAGAGCTACTCCTTTACCAAAAGTGATCTGCAGCTTAGAAGAATCAATGGTTTTTAAATGATGATGGCGACTCAATAAATAAGCAAGCCAAAGTAAATAAGCACATCCTGCTATTTGAATAAACCAGCGCAGAATTGGTAGTTGAACAACAAGTGTACCAATTCCAAGACCGGTAATCAGAAGAATGAGTAACCAACCAAGTGGAACTGCCAGAGTAAAAGGAATGACTTTGCGTAAACCTTCATTGCTTGCAATTGCTGTTGTAAGCATTGTATTTGGCCCGGGAGAGAAAGTCATTGCAGCACAAAATACAAGTAAGGCAATCAGCTCGCGCAAACTCATAATTTCATACATGACTCACCTCAGAATTAGCCAGGCAATGCATCAAGTGGAAAGATCGGGCGACGAACTTTTTGGAAATTAAATCGGGCATAGTTTGAACTAGTAGGTCCACCTTGATCGGAATCGCATTCAATCAAACCTTTGCACAGAGGAGTAAATACAGGGCGACAATACATACGTGATTTTAAAAGAACAAATGATTTATT
>DBCI01000096.1:42020-53894 GCA_002292975.1 Polynucleobacter sp. UBA962
ACGCTAGGACCCATCCGCAAGATAGACCCAGTGAAGATTGGGCCACTAACTAGGATGTCACCTGAATGGATTTTTTTTACAACTCCTTCTAAGATTAGAGGTTTTTTGGGTTTACCTTGATATGTCCAGCCAGAGCGGTTTCCTAATGCAATAGTGCATTTTTTTTCTAGACCAATCTTTAGTAATTGATTAACGGTAATTGGATCAGCAATGGGCCCTGCTGCTAGATTATTGAGACCTGTCGCTAAAGCGAGTTCTAATATATCCGTGGTATCACAGGTGCCCCCTGACATCACATTATCACTATGGTCTAACAGTAGAACAGGCCCCGATCCTGATTTTTGCTGGAGATGAATAGCATCATCTATGCTATTTTGAGATGGAGCACTGGTATAAATAAAATCGTCTGCAAGATCCATAATTTGTTGAGCCAGTTGCTCAGCATATTTTTCTGCAATCATTTTGGCATTAGGATGACGTTCGTCACTAATTACAATCACTGACATTCCAGCATCATAAAAATCAGCCAAACTAAAACCTGCCAAAATGGATGTACCTAATATCCCCTTTTCATTTTCTATGGCAAGAGCTTGTCTCACAACTCGTTGCATGGCACCCTCATTTGTATTACTGCGTAGAGTATGAGAAAGGATGGGTAGTTGTCGGTAAGTCATGTAGGGCTTAATTTCTTTTTTTAGCATTGCCAGCACTAGATGTGCGACCTGTTCACCAGTCTCATACATATCAATATGTGGATAGGTTTTAAAACTAAGCATTACATCGCAGTTAGCAATCATTCTTGGGGTTAAGTTCGCATGCAAATCAAGTGCAACTCCAATGGGTATATGAGGTGCAATCTTCCGAATACGCTCAAGCAATGAACCCTCACCATCATCTGTGCCACTAGCCACCATTGCCCCATGCAAATCGAGCAAAATTGCGTCACACCCTGCTGCAACAGCTAAACAAATGGCATCACATACTGATTGATAAGCAATTGCATCTACTGTTGCGCTTGGGTTGGCATAAGCAGTTACAGGTGTTTGAATAGAGGCTCCAATCGATTTGGCTGCATCAATAAAAGCAGCCATCGCCGTTCGGGCTCCCGTTTGATTTGTTAAGGCATCAGCTCCCCATTGCGGGTAGAAGGACTCTAATGGAGTTGTAATAGGAGAAAAGGTATTGGTTTCATGTTGAAACCGAGCGATTACAAAACGTAAACTCATAAAATGGGTTTTGCAAAACGAAGCATACTGTGCAAAAGAACATTGGCACCGGCCTCCAAATGAACTGTTTTAGCATCCTCAATTTCATTATGGCTAACGCCATCCTTGCAGGGAATAAAAATCATGCCAGTGGGCGCTAGGCGTGCCATGTAAATAGCATCATGGCCAGCGCCTGAAACAACATCCATTTGGGAATAGCCTAAGCCCTTAGAAACCTCTCGAATTGCTTCAACACAAGCATCATTAAAGTTGCAGGGTGGGAAATAAGAGACCTCTTCTAGAGTAATAGTCATGGCGTGCGTGGCACTCAAAGAATCAATTTTCTTTTGGAGGCCAGCACTCATTTGGGACAGCACCGTGGCATCGGGGTGGCGCAGGTCAACTGAAAACTGAACGCGTCCTGGAATTACGTTACGACTATTGGGAAAAACTTGGACCATGCCAACAGTTCCTCGACCATGAGGCGCATGGTTTTTGGCTAAAGTCACGACATATTGCATAAGATGGCTTGCAACTTGCAAAGCATCCTGCCGAATTTCCATTGGGGTTGGACCAGCATGGGCCTCAAAACCATGAACCACACAATCAAACCAGCGCAAACCCATTACTGCTGGCACAACACCAATTGTGATGTCGTGATGTTCTAGTACTGGGCCTTGCTCAATATGCGCCTCAAAGTAAGCGCCACAAGGGTGCTCACCAATTTTATCTTTACCTAAAAAACCAATTCGTTCTAATTCGTTACGAACGGTTTTACCCGCTTGATCAGTCCGACTATAAGCATGCTCAAGTGAAAAGGCTCCAGCAAAAACACCTGAGCCCATCATCACTGGAGTAAAGCGTGACCCCTCTTCATTGGTCCAAAAGACAATTTCAATGGGCGCCTCTGTTTCAATACCATGTTCATTTAAGGTGGCGATCACTTCCAAACCCGCCAATACTCCATAGTTGCCATCGTATTTGCCACCAGTGGGCTGCGTATCAATATGACTTCCTGTCATGACAGGGGGTAAGTGAGCGCTGCGTCCAGCACGACGCATAAAGGTATTGCCAATTTGATCAACGCTTACTGAAAGACCAAGAGATTTTGCTTTATTGATGACCCAGTGGCGACCCTGTTGATCCATATCTGTAAGTGCTAAGCGACAAACGCCACCTTTTTGAGTGGCACCAATTTTTGCTAGTTCTAACAAAGAAGCTTGTAGACGCTCGGCATTGATGCGTAACTGCGTTTGTAAGTCAAGTTGTGCCACGAACTAGAATGCCTTTTTAACTACTTTCGAGAAGATTTCAACTAAGGATTGAACCTCCTCTGAACTGGCTACAAATGGTGGGCCCATCGCAATCGTATCGCTCGTAATTCTTACTAAAATGCCATGTTCGATACAACTTTCAAGTATTTGCATCCCACGAAGACCTGGTTTGCCTGCAATTGGCTCAAGATCAAAGGCTGCTGAAACACCGCAATTCCGAATATCAATAATTCCAGGAATTCCTTTAAGCGAGTGGACTGCATCCCCCAGCACTTGATCGAGGACTTTGGTGCGTGCCATGATATCGTCGGTTTCAAAAATATCAAGACATGCATGGGCTGCGGCAGTGGCCAGTGGATGGCCAGAGTAGGTATATCCATGGAAAAACTCAATGAGTTGCTCTTGACCACCGATTCCGGTAATGGTTTCGTAGATATCATCGCGCACAATGACCCCACCCATGGGAATCACTCCGTTTGTGATTGCTTTGGCAAAGGTGATCATATCGGGCTTAACGCCAAAGCGATCGGCTCCAAAGTTGGCAGCAAGTCGACCAAAGCCGGTTATGACCTCATCAAAAATTAATAAAATACCGTGTTTTGTACAAATTTCCCGAATCTTTTCTAGGTAGCCAAGCGGTGGGACAATAACACCGGTCGAGCCTTGAACGGGCTCTAGTATGACGGCAGCAATATTACTGGCATCATGTAAAAGCACTAAGCGCTCTAAATCATCAGCTAAATGAGCTCCCCAAGTAGGTTGGCCACGCGAGAAGGCCATTTGAGATAGGTTGAGAGTATGTGGTAAGTGATCGACCCCCGGCATCATTATTGCGCCAAACATTTTCCGATTTGTTGGAATTCCGCCTACTGAAATTCCCCCCACACATCCACCGTGATAGGCACGCTCTCGACCAATCATACGAATACGACTTGCTTCACCTTTGGCGCGGTGATATGCCAGTGCGATCTTCAGAGCAGTGTCGACAGCTTCAGAGCCTGAATTCACAAAAAATACTTTTCCTAGACCATTTGGCGCGTATTGTGCAATTCGGTTAGCGAGCCGGAACGTTTCTTTACTAGCCATCTGAAAGGCAGGAACATAATCCATCGTGTGGTATTGACGTTGGATAGCCTCAATAATCCGCGGATCACCATGACCGAGCGGGGAAGTCCATAGCCCTGAGGCACCATCTAGTAATTTACGACCATGGTCATCGGTGTAATAAACCCCTTTAGCGCTAACCATAATTTTTGGGTTTTTCCGAAAGTATCTATTTGGGGTATATGGCATCCAGTAGGCCTGCATATCAACTTCATCTTGCATAGCAGTTACTTCTTTAAATTGCGTTGTTTCGACTTTCATAGCATCCCTTTGGAAGAATTAGTTTGATTGCCAATCATTAATTAAATGCTCAAATAAAGTAGTTGCCTCGCTAATTTTTTGTACATAGCAAAATTCATCAGTTTGGTGCGCCATCTCAGGTTGCCCAGGTCCAAGAACAACCGTAGGCGGATCGCCAATGACCGTCTTGAGTGCAGAGGCATCGCTAAAGAAGGCCACTGTTTTCTCAGTTGGCATTACGCCATTAATTTCATTGCACCTTGCATATACATGCTGGATCCATGGATCACTAGAGGGTGTAAAAAAACCTTGTACATCAATAATAGGTTCAAGAGTAATTTGTGGTCCAAGAACTTTACACAAACAGCCAAATAGATGTTGATGACTTTGACCTGGAATCGACCGAATATCGAGTGTCATTTCGGCAGCATCTGGTACGGAATTAATATTGATCCCTGCTTTAGCGGTCCCGATATTCAGAGTCGCTTGACCCATTAAAGGATGGGGCGGATTATCAAACTGGAATTTTTCCAGCTCTAAGGCGCCCCGAGCAATTTTGTAGAATGCATTTTCACCACGTTCAGGCATTGAGCCATGTGCTGTAATACCACTTGCTTTGGCCCGCAACCAATAGGCACCTTTGTGACCAATTAAAGGTTCATTAGCAGTTGGCTCTGCAACTACAAAGCACCCGGCAGTTCCAATATAGTCAATTACTTCTTTTTGTGCGATAAGATGAAAAGCGCCTTCACAACCCGTTTCTTCCCCTGCTGTAATAATGAGACTAATGCCATGACCCGCTTTAGCCTGTGAGGCAGTCTTCATGGCGGCTACGACCATGGCGGCAACACCACTTTTCATATCGCTTGAACCGCGACCATAGAGTTTCCCGTCATGGATTTGGGCTGAGAAAGGGTCATATTGCCAAGAGCGACCTCCTAGTGGAACAACGTCAACGTGACCGGTAAAACAAATGTTGGGCCCACCCCGTTCTCCCACGATACGGGCAATTAAGCTTCTGCGACGGGGGGCAAAATCAACTGACTTACATTCGAAGCCTGCGCTCAAAAGAAGTTCTTCTAAAAAGCCACAAATTTCATCCTCATTTCCAGGGGGATTAATCGTATTAAAACGAATTAAATCTTGCGTAAGCGCAACGGGATCAGGAATTTTGATAGACATTTTTTTAGGCAAAAGTAATGGTTAAGTATAGGTCAGACCCACCTAAATTAGCCATATTAAGCGGGAGTTGCCACTGAAAATATTAACTGTAATAATGTACAGTATTCTTTGTGTTTTCACCTAGATAGTCTATAAAATCAAGGCCTATCCCATTATCCAAAAAGATTGTGAAAATGCCCCCTGCAGATTCGAAGCACTCAGCTGCTTTGCGTAATTTCCCAGCCATTTTCTTACAGAGTGCGGTAGGCGTTTAAGGTATTCAAAAGATCCCGTTCCTTGTCGGACTTACTCTCTTTAATTCAACTCGCAGGGTATTTTATAAGCAAGAACGCCAGCGCGCCTCGATACGGTTGTCATTTAGGCTCACCGATTGGTCAAGGAGCGATGACTTTAATACGGGAAGTACTCGGAGTTCCGCGCGCGTTAGAGGAAAGGGAAGTAGGAATAGCGAAGGACGAGCCAAACCCTCGGCACTGATAGTTATTGGGTATGGCTGCTTCGTTCCCGACCTGACCAGGTTGCCAAGCCACCATGCGAGGAGGCCCGTCCATCATTATTGTAGCTCTTGCTAGAATTGCACTATGACTGCACTTGCACTAGCTCGTAAATGGCGCCCTAAAACCTTCTCTGAACTGCTTGGGCAAGATCATGTGGTCAAAGCCTTGACCCATGCCTTGGATCAAGGACGACTGCATCACGCTTGGTTATTTACAGGTACCCGGGGAGTTGGTAAGACCACGATTGCCCGCATTATGGCTAAAGCGCTTAATTGCACCGGAGCTGATGGCCATGGACAGATGACCTCAGCACCCTGCGGACAATGCCAAGCCTGTACCGAAATTGATGCAGGGCGTTTTGTGGATTACATTGAGATGGATGCTGCCAGTAATCGCGGTGTTGATGAGATGGTTGCTTTGCTGGAGAAAGCTGCCTATGCCCCAAGCAGCGCGCGCTTTAAGGTTTACATGATCGACGAGGTTCATATGCTGACCTCGCATGCCTTTAATTCTATGCTGAAAACCCTAGAAGAACCTCCTCCCCATGTGAAGTTCATTCTTGCGACCACCGATCCCCAAAAAATACCAGTTACGGTCTTATCTCGCTGTTTGCAGTTCAATCTCAAGCAGATGCCTGTGCCCGTGATCGTGGAGCACTTACAAGCTGTTCTTCAATCGGAGTCAGTCAGTACAGAGACCAATGCCTTACGCGTCATTGCTAAGGCAGCACAAGGATCCATGCGAGATGCTTTATCGCTTACTGATCAGGCGATTGCTTATGCGGCAGGCCCAGTCACCGAGGCAGCAGTGCGGACTATGTTGGGTACGATTGATGATGCTTACCTTATTAAGATATTGGATGCGTTACAAACGAAAGATGGTAAGACCCTAACCGATATTGCAGAAGAGATGGGATTAACTAGCATGTCTTTCTCTCTTGCATTACAAGATTTAGCTAGTCTGTTGCATAAGATTGCTACTGCACAAATTGTGCCTAACTCAATACTGGATGATTGGCCCGAAGCGAATGAGATTCGTCGTTTAGCCACGCTATTTACTCCAGAAGAAACCCAGCTCTATTATCAAATTGCAATAACCAGTCGAGCCGATCTGACATTAGCCCCTGATGAGCAGGCTGGGTTTGCGATGGCACTCTTGCGCATGTTAGCCTTTAAACCAGGAGGCAGTGGAGCGGTAGGTACCAATCCCGCCAGCCCCTCATCCAAGGCAGCGGCCCCCACTCATAAAGCCCAAACAAGCAATACTGCAAGTCCCGCAATATCTCCTTCCGCAACTCCTTCACCCACTAAGGCTATAGCCAATAGTCAGGAAACCCCTGACTGGCATTCGCTAATGAAAACCTTGCCACTTCGCGGCTTGGTGCAACAATTAGCATTTCAAACTGAGCTACAAGAATGGCGCGATACGCCCGATACACTATTTGTGACCATTACGACTGCTATGTCGCAATTGGCGACCCCGGATAGTATTGCGCGTCTTGGCGAGGCACTGAAAGCGCATTATGGCAAGCTTGTGAAGATGCAATTGGGAGATGGCAAAGCGAGTCATACGGTCGCTAAGGTGGACGCGCAGATCTACGAACAGAAAAAACTGAATGCCGAAGAACAAATGGCGAAAGATCCATTCTTACAAGAGTTGGAGCGTGAGTTTGGTGCCAAGGTGGTCACTGGATCGGTGCGCCCCATATGATTGCAAATTGATTACCCTTTTATGAATGACAGAATACGATTGGAGATGTGAGCACTATGATGAAAGGTCAAATAGCGGGTTTGATGAAACAAGCCCAGCAGATGCAAGAGAAAATGAAACGGGCTCAAGAAGAGCTCAATACGATGGAGATTACTGGACAGGCAGCAAATGGTTTGGTCAAGATCACCATCAGTGGAAAATACGAGATGAAGCGGGTGCAAATTGATCCAGGAGCGATGGATGATCGCGAGATGCTTGAAGATTTGTTAGTTACTGCCTATACCGATGCATTTAAACAAGCGGAGGCAGCAAGTCAGGCATTAATGTCTGGAGCAACCGCTGGTATGCCCATGCCACCCGGCTTTAAGCTACCTTTCTAAGATCGGGAATGAGCCGCTCAAATATCCGTCATGATGTACCGCAAGATGCGTTAGCACGTTTGGTGGAATCCTTAAGAGTTTTACCGGGTGTTGGACCAAAATCAGCACAACGGATGGCGTATTACTTGTTGCAACATGATCGTAATGGCGCAGCAGTATTGGCAGAGTCCTTAGGGGATGCTGTCCAAAAGATCGGGCATTGCCAACGTTGTAATACCTTCTCAGAGCACGAGCTTTGCACAACCTGTTCAGACTCACGGCGCGATCCTGCCTTACTCTGTGTCGTGGAAACTCCAGCAGATCAGGTGATGGTAGAACAAACCCTGAGCTTTAAAGGTCAGTACTTTGTATTAATGGGTCGCATCTCGCCATTGGATGGAATGGGTCCCAAAGAGATCCACTTCGATCGTTTACTCGATCGTATCGAGAAGCCTGAGTTTGGTGGGCCCGTTCGCGAGGTCGTGCTTGCTACTAACTTTACGAGTGAGGGTGAGGCCACCGCTCATTACATCGGCGAGATCTTAAAGATTAAAGGCATCAAAGCAACTCGTATTGCTCGAGGGATTCCGGTTGGGGGGGAGCTTGAGTATGTAGATGCTGGGACCTTAGCCCGGGCTTTACTAGACCGACGATCAATTACATAAATAGGAAAGTTATGAGTCGTACACCCCATATCTTAGTCAGCAATGATGATGGCTATCTAGCCCCAGGACTTTTAGCCCTGGTCAATGCCCTACGACCTCTTGGCAAGATTACGGTGGTGTCACCTGAGCAAAACCATAGCGGCGCATCAAACTCGTTAACCCTCTCTAGGCCTTTGAGTATTCATCGAGTGGCGGGGGGTGAGCGCGACGGCTTTTTATTTGTGAACGGCACACCCACCGATTGTGTCCATATGGCCATGACTGGATTTTTGGATGAAAAACCCGATCTAGTGGTCTCTGGCATCAATCAGGGTGAGAATATGGGAGAAGATGTTTTGTACTCGGGTACGGTTGCCGCAGCGATTGAAGGTGTGATGTTCGGTGTACCAGGTTTAGCGTTCTCGCAAGTGGATCGCGGTTGGGCTCAAATTGAAGATGCTGCCAAAGCGGCGCGCGATATTGTCGAGCAAACCTTGAAGGAGCCTCTTGAGCGTGGTGATGGGATAGCCACCTTACTGAATGTGAACATTCCGAATGGTAATTATGCGCAACTCAAACGCTGGCGCGTTACGCGCTTGGGAACACGTCACCATTCTCAACCAGTGATTGTGCAAAAAAATCCGCGTAATGAAGATATTTACTGGATTGGGCCAGCCGGTGAAGCAAGAGATTTCTCTAAAGGAACGGATTTTCATGCGATAAGCGAAGGATGTATCTCGATCACACCCATGCAATTGGACCTCACCAATCATGTCAGGCAAGCGAGCATGCGAGATTCTGGTTGGGATCGTGAATGAAATCACCGGAGCGCTATACAGCCCATCGCCAAGACCTAGCTAGAAAGGTCCACGATGCAGGCGTCAAGCATCCTAATGTATTACAAGCTATTGCAACAGTACCCAGGCATACCTTTGTGGATGCGGGTTTACATGCACAAGCCTATGAGGACTCAGCCCTACCTATTGGTCATCAACAAACTATCTCAAAACCATCGGTAGTAGGGCGCATGGTTGAGTTGCTTCATAAGAACAAACAACCCCTCGGTAAAGTATTAGAGATTGGAACGGGCTGCGGCTATCAGGCTGCCGTTCTCAGTCTTTTGGCCAAAGAGGTCTATTCGATTGAGCGCATTCGCCCCTTACATGATTTGGCTAGATCTAAATTACGCCCCTTTCGGATTGCAAACCTGCGCCTTATTTATGGGGATGGAATACGGGGACTCGTTCAAGCGGCTCCCTTCGATGGCATTATTCTGGCTGCTGCTGGTTTGGGTGTGCCAGACCCCTTATTGGATCAATTAGCGATTGGTGGGCGTCTGATTGCCCCGGTCTCAAAAAGCGAGACCGAGCAACAGCTTCTCTTGATTGAGCGGGTGAGTTCCCACCGTTATCAAAGGACCGCACTTGATGAGGTCTTTTTTGTGCCCTTACAATCAGGGGTGATATGAGTAAATTAGCGATCCCCCAATACCCACTTATTTTGTCTACGGACGGACTCAGAGTATTGCTTGTTCTGGCTGTGGCATTTTGCCTTGCAGCATGCTCGACTCCACCACGTACCAAGCAAGCGACCATTACCGATCGTAGCAGTAACATCGGCGCAACTGTTCCAACGCCCGACGCAGTTCCACCAGGCTTTTATCGGGTCAAGCGCGGCGATACGCTCTTGCGTATTGCTTTGGATAACGGCCAGTCCTATCGCGATCTTGCAGCATGGAACAATATTACTGATCCTAACGTGATTGAAGTCGATCAAGTTTTACGGGTAAGACCGCCACCTGGACCCCGAGTGGTAACGAAGCCGATTGAACCCCTCAAGCCTACTGAGAGCAAAGATGTGAAAGTAGCATCGGATAAAAAAGTAACAGCCAAGAAAATTGATGAGAAAGAAACTGCAGTTGCTGAGGCTAAAGTTGATGCGGTTGACCCCCCCATCAAACTCTCTTGGCCCGCAAAAGGCAAAGTGGTGGAAGAATTTAGTGAAGGAAAAAATAAAGGTATTGATATAGCCGGTAAGCTGGGTGAGCCTATTCAGGCGGCTAGTGATGGCAAAGTGGTTTATGCGGGCAATAGCTTACGAGGCTACGGCAATCTCGTGATTGTGAAGCATGACAATACGTACCTGACTGCGTATGCTCACAATCGCAGTCTTCTCGTCAAAGAGGGCGACTCGGTTCGTAAGGGACAGCGCATTGCTGAGATGGGTGACTCGGATGCCAATATGGTGAAGCTGCATTTTGAAGTGCGCGTCAATGGTAAACCTGTGAACCCGATGCAATTCTTGCAATAGAAGTCTTGGCTAAATCAACTCCGAGTATCTTAGTTTTTGATATTGAGACCGTACCCGATGTCGCGGGGCTACGGCGCTTGCACAACCTTTCTGAAACACTCACTGATGCGCAAGTGGTCAAGCAGGTTACTGATCAGCGGGTGGCGGAGGGCAGTAGTGAGTTCTTGCCTCTATATCTCCAGCAGATTATTGCGATTTCCTGCGTTATTCGCAGAAGCACCAAAGAAGGTTTGCCCCAATTTAAGGTGGGTAGTCTGGGGCATATCGGTGATGATGAAAAAACCATCATCACCGCCTTTTATGAGTTGATCGAAAAATATACTCCACAGCTTGTTTCTTGGAATGGGAGTGGTTTTGATCTACCGGTCTTGCATTATCGCGCCTTACTCAACCGGGTTGCGGCACCGCGTTACTGGGAAATGGGCGAGAGTAATGACAGTGATAGTAAAGACTTTAAGTGGAATAACTATATCAATCGCTATCACATGCGTCATATTGATTTGATGGATGTGTTGGCTAAACACAATGGTCGTGCCAATGCACCCCTAGATGCCATGGCGAAGTTGTGTGGCTTTCCAGGAAAGATGGGCATGGATGGTAGCCAAGTATGGCCCGCATACCAGGCGGGGCAGTTAGAGCAAATCCGTCAATACTGCGAGACCGATGTGGTGAACACCTATTTAGTGTATTGCCGCTTTCAAGAAATGCGTGGTGGGTTCTCCAGCGCAGAGTATGAAGAGGAGCTCTCTTTTGTGAAGAAGCAACTGGAGCAGGAAGCACAGCAGGGCAATGCACCCTGGCCAGAGTATTTGGCTGGCTTTGCGCAATAGCGCTTTGTAGTACGACCTAAGCCTTCGTCGACTTATGACCAGAAGCCCACGATTGCATTCACAGCCCGAGTCATCTCCAGTGCTTGTAGAAGCCTTAGACCTCGATGCGCAAGGCATCACTCGCTTGCTCGATGAGAACGGTCAACCCGGTAAGGTGGTGTTCATCCGTGGCGCACTCCCCACCGAAGAGGTGACCTATACCCTGACGCGCGATAAGGCACGCTTTGCAAAAGCAAAGCTTCACCGATTGATTAAACCGGCGGTTTATCGCACGCAGCCAAAATGCAAGGTCTTTGGTATTTGCGGTGGCTGCAGCATGCAACACCTCGACTTCATAGCGCAAATTGCCATCAAGCAACGTGTTCTGGAAGATGATCTCTGGCACATCGGCCGCCTGAAGCCTGAGGAGATCATGCGACCGATTGCAGGACCGGCGTGGCAGTATCGTCACCGGGGACGCTTGAGTGTGGTTGATCGCTCAATTAAGAAGGGAGCGGTCTTGGTGGGTTTTCATGAGCA
>DBCI01000096.1:54035-54729 GCA_002292975.1 Polynucleobacter sp. UBA962
ATTCGGGATCGGGTGCCGCAAATTGAGTTTGCTGTAGGAGATAGCCCCAACAACCAAGAAGATGGCACCAAGCTACACATTGCCTTGGTGATTCGGCATCTTTTGCCTCTAACAAAAACGGACCTAGACATATTAGAAGACTTTGCAAAACATCATTCACTCGGAATCTGGTTACAAGCCGGGGGACCGGAGAGTGCCAAACCGTTTTACCCAAGCGAGCAACACATGCTATATCGATTAGCCGAGTTTGGGATTGAGATGCCATTTTTGCCAACTGACTTCACGCAAGTCAATCATGCGGTGAACGAAGTCTTGGTTAGTAAAGCCCTATCACTATTAGAGATCAAACCCTATGAACGAGTTATTGATCTCTTCTGTGGCATTGGTAATTTCACCTTACCAATCGCGACTCAAGCCAAGGAGGTCTTGGGGATTGAGGGCAGTGTCATTTTGACGAAGCGCGCATTGCACAACGCCAAGCATAATCACCTTGAGCACAACACACACTTTGCAGAGAGTAATCTCTTTGAGATCACGGCAACGGATATCNNGATATCGCCAGCTGGGGTAAAGCCGATAAGTGGTTAATTGACCCCCCTCGTGAAGGGGCAATGGAGATCTGCAAAGCGATGCATGATCTTCCCAAAGACCATTACCCAAAACGTATTGTGTATGTATCGTGCAATCCCAAAAC
>DBCI01000108.1:0-9230 GCA_002292975.1 Polynucleobacter sp. UBA962
AGTAGGGCGCCCGGATGAGATGACCGGCGAAGCGATTTGTGCATTCGTTGTTCTTAAAGGAAAGCGGCCTGAGGGCGATGATGCCAAGAAGATTGCGGTTGAATTACGTAACTGGGTTGCTAAAGAAATTGGCCCAATTGCAAAACCCAAAGATATTCGTTTTGGCGATAACTTGCCTAAGACCCGCTCTGGAAAAATTATGCGTAGACTCTTGCGCGTGATTGCCAAGGGGGAAGAGATTACCCAAGATACCTCTACCCTAGAGAATCCGGCGATCTTAGACCAGTTAAAACAACCCCTCTAGTGATGTGCACTGGCTCGAAGGGCTTAGCAAGCTCTTCGAACCGTATAATGAACGGTCCGGAGAGGTGGATGAGCGGTTTAAGTCACACGCCTGGAAAGCGTGCGTAGGGTTAAACCTACCGCGGGTTCGAATCCCGCCCTCTCCGCCATATGGGTTTTGTGATCACTTTTTTGTTTAATCAAAGGATCCTGTCAATAGGCTTCATCAATGAAAAGTTCAATCTATACCCAAGGTCTTGATAAGAACCCCGCCAATTATGTGGCTCAGTCCCCCTTAACATTTATTGAGCGTGCCGCAACGGTGTATCCCGAGCGAGTCGCGGTTGTCCACGGAGATATTCGCAGGAACTGGGCGCAAACTTATGCCCGTTGTCGCGCATTTGCATCGGCGCTAACCAAGCATGGGGTACAGCGCTTTGATACGGTAGCAGTAATGCTTCCAAATATTCCTGCAATGGTCGAGGCGCACTTTTCAGTTCCCATGACGGGCGCAGTTCTCTGTGCATTAAATACCCGCCTAGATGCCCCAGCAATCGCATTTATGTTGGAGCATGGTGAGGCGAAAGTTGTTCTCATTGATCCTGAGTTTTCTGGTGTGATGGGTGCCGCATTAAATATCTTGCGGGATAAGAATTTACCTCTTCCATACGTTGTCGATGTGAGTGATGTTTTATATCAAGGCTCAGCAAAACCGATTGGTGCAATCGAGTATGAGCAATTGATTGCGTCGGGCGACCCCCAATTCTCATATCAATTGCCTGCGGATGAATGGGACTCGATTTGCTTAAATTACACCTCTGGAACAACCGGTAACCCCAAAGGGGTGGTTTACTCGCATCGAGGCGCATATACCAATGCAATCTCCAATATCTTGGAGTGGGATATGCCGCGCCACCCGATTTATTTGTGGGTCTTGCCACTTTTTCATTGCAATGGATGGTGTTTCCCATGGACAGTAGCCGCACGAGCTGGAGTGAATGTTTGTCTCCGTAAAGTGGATGCTCAAAATATCTTTGAAGCTATTCGTAAGTATCATGTAACTCATTACTGCGGGGCGCCCATTGTGCACAACATGTTGATTAATGCCCCCGCTGAGATGAAGCAGGGTATTAACCATACCGTGAGCGCAATGGTGGCGGGCGCCGCTCCCCCGGCAGCCATGATTGAAGGTATGGAAAAAATGGGTTTTGATATTACTCATGTGTATGGCTTGACCGAGACCTATGGTCCCGCCGCAGTGTGCGTTAAGCATGATGATTGGGCCGACGCTGATGTTGGTGAGCGCGCCCGTTTGAATGCAAGGCAGGGCGTGCGTTATCACCTCCAGCATGCAGCAATGGTGATTGACCCCGAAACCATGCAGCCCGTACCAGCCGATGGCGAGACTATGGGTGAAATTATGTTTCAGGGGAATATCGCGATGAAGGGTTACTTAAAGAATGAGAAAGCGACGCAAGACGCATTTGCGCATGGCTGGTTTCATTCAGGTGATCTTGCAGTGATGTTTCCGGATGGTTACATCAAGATTAAAGATCGCAGTAAGGACATCATCATCTCAGGCGGTGAGAATATTTCTAGCATTGAGGTCGAGGACGTTCTCTATCGTCACCCAGCAGTATTGGCTGCGGCAGTGGTTGCTAAACCTCATCCGAAGTGGGGCGAGACCCCCTGTGCTTTTATTGAACTCAAAGCGGGTACAAATCCAACGCCACAAGAGATTGTGGAGCATTGCAAAATGCATTTAGCTGGATTCAAGATTCCACGTGCTGTGGTCTTTGGTGAGATTCCTAAAACGGCCACAGGAAAGATTCAGAAATTTGAGCTTCGTAAACGAGCTGGTTCAGCCTCTGCTATTGACGTATAAAGATGCCAGCTGATTATCGTGCCCCACTCGCAGACATGCAATTTATCTTGCATGAACTGATTCCTTTCTCCAAGATTAATAGTCTGCCAGCTTATCAAGAAGTAAGCGATGATTTGGTCAATACGATTTTGGAAGAAGCCTCTAAATTTGCGAAAGAGGTCTTGGGTCCCTTGAACTGGACGGGGGACCAAGAAGGCTGTTCATACTCGGAAGGGTTGGTGAAGACCCCGCAGGGATTTAAAACTGCTTATCAACACTATATTGAGGCGGGTTGGATTTCATTAGCTGCCAATGCTGATTTTGGCGGACAAGGGCTCCCCATTACTCTAGCCACACCCGTGAACGAGATGTGGCATTCAGCCAATATGGCATTCATGTTGTGTCCCATGTTAACTGCCGGGGCGATTGAAGCAATAGAGCATCACGCTTCTTCTGATCAGCAAGCGCTCTATTTACCACCCCTTGTTTCTGGCCAATGGGCCGGAACCATGAACCTGACCGAGCCCTCTGCGGGATCCGATCTCTCCGCCGTGAGTTCAAAAGCGATTCCAAACGGTGACCACTATTTAATTAGTGGCACTAAGATCTTTATTACGTACGGTGAACATGACTTTACTGAAAATATTATTCATTTAGTACTTGCACGTCTGCCCGACGCACCCCCAGGGGTCAAGGGGATTTCATTATTTATTGTTCCTAAGTTTTTGGTGAATGTCGATGGTAGTCTAGGAAAGCGCAATGATGTGCAATGCATCTCGATTGAACATAAATTAGGAATTCATGCAAGTCCAACGGCAGTGATGTCGTTTGGGGAATCCGGTGGTGCAATTGGCTATCTGGTCGGTGAAGCCAATCGTGGACTGGAATATATGTTCACGATGATGAACAATGCGCGCTTAGCGGTTGGTCTAGAGGGTGTTGCAATTGCTGAGCGCGCCTATCAGCAAGCAGCACAATATGCCCAAGAGCGTGTACAAGGGAAGGTTCCACAAAAAACAGAGAAGCTACCAATCTTGCATCATGCAGATGTGCAGCGTATGTTGATGCTCATGAAAACGCAGACTGAAGCCATGCGGGCACTTGCCTATATTGCCGCAGCACAATCCGATCTCGCACAAAAGCATCCAGATGCGTCTATTCGTGATGCCAGTCAAAAGCGCGTGGATTTATTAACCCCGATTGTGAAGGCATGGTCTACCGAGCAGGCGATTGAGATTGCTTCGCTCGGAGTGCAGGTGCATGGTGGCATGGGCTACATTGAAGAAACGGGTGCAGCCCAACATCTACGAGATGCTCGTATCACCACAATTTATGAAGGTACAACAGGAATCCAAGCTGGCGATCTCTTAGGACGCAAGATTATTCGGGATGAGGGGCAAGAGGCAAAAAGTCTATTTAAAGAAATGCAAGCCAGCGTTACCGATCTCACACGATCTCCCTCGGAAGAGTTGCAAACTATTGGTCATGCACTGGAGAAAGCTATTGCGGCTTTAGATCAGGCAGTCGATTGGTTATTACAGATGCATACCAAAAATCCCCAAGCTACTTTGGCAGGTGCTTACCCCCTCCTTAAATGCTTTGGCATTGTGAGCGGCGGATGGCTTTTGGCCAAATCCGCATTGATTGCTTCCCATAGACTTCAAAAAAATTCAGGTGATCGCTTTGCCCAACAAAAGATTGCTAGCGCGGTCTTTTATACCCATGAGGTTTTGGCTCAAGCACCCGGTCTTGTTGCGACCATTTGCTCCGGTGAGTCTATAGCAAAAGCAATGCGTGATGGTTTAGCGGATTTATTGCATTAAGCAATACCAACGCACTCCAAACCAATTTCTGCTAGCAGCCCAGACTTCTGACCATTTTCGGCGGCATCGCTAGCGCTGGCGTTGCCATCTACCGCCCGCTGTGCCACGCCATGTAAGATGGCTGCAATACGAAAGAAGTTATAGGCCATATAAAAGTTCCAATCGGAGCCAATAGTTCTGCCGGAGTTTGTTTCGTACCAACGAATGTATTCCTGTTCAGAGGGAATGCCCAGCCCAATCAGGTCCAAGCCACCAATACCGCGCCATAAAGTTGGCGGAATTCTCCAAGCCATGCACTGATAGGAAAAATCTGCCATCGGATGGCCAAGAGTTGAGAGCTCCCAATCCAGTACGCCAATCACTTTATTTTCATGGTGATCAAAGATCATATTGTCTAAACGAAAGTCACCATGTACAAGAGTTGTTTCATCATCAGTAGGAATGTGATGAGGCAACCATTCCATTAGTTTTGTGAGTGCTGCGGGGATCGGGATGGTACTGTCCTGCACTTGGCGTGACCAGCGACCCACCTGGCGAGCAAAATAATTTCCAGGCTTACCAAAACTCTCTAAACCGATTGCTTGGTAATCCACTTGATGAATCGCAGCAATCACTCGATTCATTTCTTGGTAGATTGCGCCTCGATCAGATTGGCTGAGATCGGGTAAGGATTGGTCATTGAGTACTCGCCCATCCAAAAAGGACATCAAATAGAAGGGCGTACCAACGATACTATCGTCCTCACAGTAAGACAGCATCTTGGGTACTGGGACCTCTGTCTTTGATAGTGCTTGCATCACGCGGTATTCACGATCAATCGCATGGGCCGAGGGTAATAACTTGCCACTTGGCTTCTTACGCAGTACCGCATGTTGATTGCCGCAACTAATTTTGTATGTTGGGTTGGATTGACCGCCTACCAATGGACTCACTTCTAAACCTTTGGTATCCCAGGCCAAATCTTGAAGATATAGCTCAATTGCTTTTGTATTAAACGGGATGCGCACGCAATGCTCTATAAAGAACTAACGAGATGTGCGCCATCGACCGCGATGGTGCTCCCCGACATAGCTTTGCCAGCATCGGATGCCAAGAGCAGAATGGGGCCATCTAAATCACTCAACTCACTAAAACGCCGACTCGGAATGCGCATACGAAGCTTTTCTCCCAGCTCGCTTTGCAAAAACTCTCGATTTAAATCAGTCACCACATATCCCGGTAGGATGGCATTAACGCGTATTTGATAACGCGCGAGTTCCAATGCCATTGTCTTGGTTGTCTGAACCACGCCTGCCTTGGAAATCGCATAAGGGGCGACCCCGTTGATTTGGCGCTCGCCTAATATCGATGCCATATTGATAATTGATCCACCGGTCTTGCTTGCCACCATGTGGCGTGCTGCTTCGGTCGCCACCAACCAGACTCCTTTTAGATTGGTGTCAATCACTTGATCCCAATCGGCCTCCGTTTGTTCTAGAAGGCTTTTGGTGACCGAGATACCAGCGTTATTAATGACGATGCTCGGTACGCCCCACTGAGTAATGGCATCAAAGCAGGCCTTGACGCTTTTGTTGTTAGTAACATCTAGAGCAAAGGCTTTAGCAGAACCACCATTTTGTTCAATGCTTTTGACAAGTGATTCGAGTTGCTCCAATCTTCTAGAAGCTAGAGCTACTTTTGCACCCATACTTGCTAAGAGTTCGCTACAGTGACGTCCAATTCCGCTGGATGCGCCAGTGACCAAAGCAAGTTGACCATCTAGACGAAAGCGCTCAGCAGGGCTCATGCCTTTTGATCCAAAAGTTTTCTGGCCATACTCCAACGATGTACTTCACTGGGACCATCGTAGATACGGAAAGCGCGCATATCCGTAAAGATACGCATCACCGCAGTTTCACCGGTGACGCCTTGCCCGCCCATTATTTGAACGCAGCGATCAACGACTCGCCACTCAGCCTCTGAGCAAATTACTTTGGCACGACTGGATTCATAATTGCATTTCTCACCTTGATCGAGTAACCATGCAGTATGCAAAATATGTAAGCGTGCAGTTTGAAGATCCATGTCGTTATCCGCGAGCATGAATCCAACCCCTTCATGATCACCAAGCCGTTGACCAAATGCCTGACGCTTTTGTGCATAGGCAAGGGCAATATCATGTGCTCGACGCGCTTGACCCAACCAGCGCATGCAATGGGTCAATCGTGCCGGTGCCAGACGAACCTGCGCATAGCGAAAGCCTTTACCCAGCTCACCCAAAATTTGATCTTCGGGAACGCGCAAATTAGTAAAGCGCAACACACTGTGGCCTCCCGCAAAGCATTGATCCATTGAATCCATATTACGTTCAATTTCAATTCCGGGAGTATCCATGTCGGATAAGAACATGGTGGCTTGACCGTCCTCGGTGCGCGCCATGATGATGACGTAGTCTGAACCATCGGCACCAGTAATAAACCATTTACGACCATTAATTATGTAGTCTTTACCATCCTTGACTGCAGAAGTAAGTAGCATGGATGGATCTGATCCGGCACCAGGGGCTGGTTCCGTCATTGCAAAACATGAGCGTAGTTTTCCCTCTATTTGTGGAATCAACCAGCGTTTTTGTTGGGCGGGATTAGCAACCTGCTCCATCAAATGAATATTGCCCTCATCGGGCGCATGAATGTTCATGGCAATCGGGCCTAGCCGTGAATATCCGGACTCTTCAAAAATGACGGCTTTGGCAACATGACTTAAGCCAAGCCCACCGTGTTTTTGGGAAGCATGAGGTGTTAACAAGCCTGCATTTTTAGCAAGGCTCACTAATTCTTGGCGAAGTTCAGGGTTGGGCCCATGGGGAGTTTCGCGCGGGTCACCCTCATAGGGCATGATCTTTTGGGCAATAAATTGCCGAGTTTTATCCTTTAGGGCAATTAGCTCAGGTGTGTGTAAAAAATCCATATCTCATTGTAATCGCTGGTATTTAATTGCAATCAGCAAATTTACAGCTTTAGAGCCCCGCGATGGTTAGGGTTTTCGATATAGAAGGAAGTGATGCAGATACATTATTCTTAATGAATTCAGGCTCATAGGATTGTGTACTGTGGTTGCAGACGATCTCATTTTAAAGACGAAAAATTTAACGAAGTCCTTCTACGGATTTACTGCGGTTAGTAACGTCAATTTGAATGTCAAGCGGGGAAGTATTCATGCTTTGATTGGCCCTAATGGGGCCGGGAAAACAACGTGCTTTAACTTGCTCACCAAATTTTTAGAACCCACTGCAGGTCAGATTGACTTTAATGGCCAGGACATTACGAAAGAAAAGCCTGCCCAAATCGCTAAGCGCGGCATTATTCGGTCCTTTCAAATATCTGCTGTGTTTCCACACATGACTGCCTTAGAAAATGTTCGCATTGGTCTTCAGCAGGAACTGGGAACCTCTTTTTTCTTTTGGAAGAGTGAGCGCTCTCTCGACATCTTGAATGATCGGGCAATGGATGCACTTCGTCAGGTTGGTCTTGATAGCTTTGCTGATGAGCTCGCCGTTAATTTGCCCTATGGCCGCAAACGCGCATTAGAAATTGCTGCCACTGTTGCCATGAACCCGGAGTTAATGCTCTTAGATGAACCCACTCAGGGAATGGGGCATGAAGACGTGAGTCTTGTCACCGAGCTAATTAAACGAGTATCGCAAGGTAGAACGGTTTTGATGGTGGAACACAATATGAAGGTTGTTGCGAACATCGCCAATACGATTTCGGTATTACAGCGTGGCGAGGTGATTGCGGAAGGACCTTATGATCAGGTCTCAAAAAATCCACAGGTGATGGAAGCTTATATGGGTACCGCTGATTCTGAGTTACAAGGACATTAATACCCGATGAGCGCACTGGCTTTAGAAATTCACGATTTGCATGCATGGTATGGTGAGTCCCATGTGTTGCATGGTATTAATTTATCTGTGCGGCACGGTGAGGTGGTCTGTTTACTCGGTCGAAATGGCGCAGGCCGCACTACGACCCTGAGAGCTATCTTGGGCCTCGTTGGAAACCGCACTGGCTTGGTCAAAGTAAATGGACATGAAGTCATTGGTATGCCAACCTATCAGGTGGCTCAACTGGGGATTGGCTATTGCCCTGAGGAACGCGGTATTTTTACAAGCCTCACCTGTGAGCAGAATTTAATGTTACCGCCCAAGGTGGGCGAAGGCATGGCAATGACTGTGGAAGAGATTTATCAGATGTTTCCTAATTTGTATGAGCGTCGTTCTAGCCCTGGCGGCAAGCTTTCCGGTGGCGAGCAGCAAATGCTGGCAATTGCCAGAATCTTACGAACAGGGGCTCATTTACTATTGCTGGATGAAATTACCGAAGGATTGGCGCCGGTCATTATTCAGAAACTAACCGAAGTAGTTCGTGCGCTTAAAGAGCGTGGATTCACGATTATTTTGGTGGAGCAGAATTTTCGATTTGCTTCAAAGCTCGCAGATAGAAACTATGTGATCGAGCATGGGCAAGTTGTAAAAACGGTCGAGAGGGGTGAACTCGAGGCTAGTCAGGAAGAGCTCAAGATTTTGTTGGGCGTGTAGTTTTAATAAGTTGATAAAGTTTATAAGGAGAAGTTCAAATGAAAAAGACAGCAATTGCAACACTTGTCGCCTCTTGCTTTATGGCAGCAGCGATTCCTGCTCAGGCTCAAACGGTTTCGGATAACGAGATCAGAATCGGTGTATTGACCGACTTATCTGGTATCTACTCCGCGATTGAGGGTCCGGGCGCCGTATTGGCCGCTCAAATGGCTGCCAAAGATTTTGGTGGACAAGTCTTGGGTAAGAAAATTGTTATTACATCGGCAGATACTCAGTCAAAAGCAGACCTCTCAGGCTCTAAAGCGCGTGAGATGTTTGAAAAAGACAAAGTCGACATGATTGTTGGTAACGTTTCCACTGCGTCAGCCCTCGCTGCGATGGAAGTCGCAGAACAGTTTAAGAAAGTTTCAATTGTTACCGGTGCTGCCTCATTGCCCATTACCAATGAAAAATGTACGCCATATAACGTTCATTACGTTTACGATACATACGCGCTATCACGCGGAACGGGTAAGGCTGTGGTGGACTCTGGTAAGAAGACCTGGTTCTTTGTTACGGCAGACTATGCGTTTGGTCATACCTTAGAACGTGATACAACCGAAGTAGTCGCTGCCAATGGTGGAAAAGTTTTGGGAAGCGTAAAGCATCCAATTAACACCACCGACTTCTCTTCCTTCATGGCTCA
>DBCI01000108.1:9304-10744 GCA_002292975.1 Polynucleobacter sp. UBA962
ATTGGATCTGTAAAACAGGCTGCTGAGCTTGGCATTATGGGATCGAAGCAAACAGTAGTGCCATTGCTCATGTTCATTAGTGATATTCAAGCCTTAGGTCTAAAAACAACCCAAGGGATGAATTTCACGGTAGGCTGGTACTGGGATTTCAATGACTCCAATCGTAAATTTGCTCAGCGCTTTATGAAAGAGTTCAAAGGTAAGGCACCTACATCTGTTCAGGCTGGCGTGTACTCATCGACTATGCAGTATCTAAAAGCCGTTGAGGTTACCAAAACCGATAATGCAGATGCGGTAATCAAGCAAATGAAGTCCGTTGAAATTAATGACGGTCTCTTCAAAGGCAGAATTCGTGCGGATGGTAAGTTTGAGCACGATATGTATTTGCTCGAAGTGAAGAAGCCCGGTGATTCTAAAGGGCCAAATGACGTAGCGAAGGTTGTGAAGGTCATTGCTGCAAAAGATGCAACTTTGCCTCTAGCGCAATCGAAGTGCAAATACGTGACGAAGTAATTGAGGATTATTCCTAGCCATGTTTGAGTTACTCGGAATTACGCCCCAAGCTTTAGTCTCTCAGCTTTTGATTGGACTGATTAACGGTTCTTTCTATGCGCTGTTGAGCTTGGGCTTGGCGGTGATTTTTGGATTACTCAATGTGATTAATTTCACCCATGGTGCTCAATATATGTTGGGCGCCATGGTGGCTTGGATTGGATTAACTCAAGTTGGGAATTGGATTGGGATGCCAGAGTTTCAGATTAACTATTTTGTTGCTCTGTTTCTGGCACCTCTGATCGTAGGGCTTTTTAGCATCGTGATTGAAAAAACGATGCTAAAGCGTCTTTATCACTTAGATCATTTATATGGCCTCTTGTTAACCTTTGGGCTTGCTTTGGTAATAGAAGGGATGTTTCGCCATTGGTTTGGCGCATTAGGTAATAGCTATCCTGTGCCAGAGTTGTTACAGGGCGGTATTCGGGTCGCTGAACTCTTTTTACCGTATTACCGATTATGGGTTGTTTTCTTGGCATTGATTGTTTGTTTTGCCACTTGGTATTTCATTGAACGGACTAGTCTTGGAAGCCTATTACGTGCTGGTACTGAGAACCCTCGGTTATTGCAGGCTCTCGGGGTGAATGTACCCTTGATTGTGACTCTCACGTATGGAGCGGGCTGTGCCCTTGCTGCTTTTGCTGGGGTTATGGCAGCTCCCGTCTATCAAGTAACCGCGGTGATGGGCTCTAACTTAATTATTGTGGTATTTGCGGTCGTTGTGATTGGTGGAATGGGATCAATTGCTGGCGCTATTGTTACTGGCTTGGGATTGGGGGTCATCGAGGGGCTTACCAAAGTGTTCTACCCGCAAGCCTCATCGGTCTCAATTTTTGTCATTATGATTATTGTGCTGCTGATTAAGCCAGCTGGTCTTTTTGGAAAATC
>DBCI01000108.1:10764-27356 GCA_002292975.1 Polynucleobacter sp. UBA962
AATTAATCATGAAATTCACACTCACTACCGTCGATAAGATTTCATTGGTTATTCTAGCTCTGTTAACAATCGTGCCATTTCAAGGGTTTGTCTACGACTTATTCATGATGAAGGTATTCTGTTTTGCAATTTTTGCAGCATCTCTAAATCTTCTTCTCGGGTTTGCTGGCCTTCTATCTTTTGGTCACGCTGCATTTTTTGGAACAGGTGCTTATATCACTGCGCACGTTATGAAAGAGTGGGGCTTAACACCGGAGCTTGGTCTAATCTGCGGAGTACTTTGCTCTACCGCATTAGGTTATGTTTTTGGTGCTTTAGCAATTCGTCGACAAGGAATTTACTTTGCGATGATTACGTTGGCGCTTGCCCAAGTCATTTATTTTTTGGCAACTCAAGTACCGTTCACTAACGGTGAGGATGGTATTCAAGGCGTCCCTCGTGGTAAGTTATTAGGCTTGATTGAGCTATCAAGCTCAACTCATATGTACTACTTTGCATTGATCGTCTTTATCTTGGCATTTTTTATGATCAAGCGGATTGTCAGCTCACCATTTGGTCAGGTGATGAAATCCATTCGGGAGAATGAGCCACGTGCCATTTCCTTAGGCTATGACGTTAACCGTTATAAATTAATTGCATTTACGTTGTCGGCTGGCCTTGCTGGTTTGGGAGGTGGACTTAAAAGCTTGGTCTTACAACTTGCTTCGTTATCGGATGTTTTCTGGCACACCTCCGGTGAGGCAGTACTGATGACCATACTAGGTGGCATTGGCACGCTGTGGGGCCCTGTTGCTGGTGCCGCCGTGATTATTAATCTACAAAATTATTTAGCAAACTTAGGGGGCTGGAGCACGATTGCTACCGGTGCCATCTTTGTAATTTGCGTTTTGGCATTTAGGCGAGGCATCATTGGCGAGATTGCCTACCGTTTAAAGATTAAGCTCTAATCTTCATACATCCGAGTTATCCTCACAGGGCTTTATCATTTCGATAATGATAATTAGGCCTGATATGCTAAACGATTCAATCGTACACAAGCTTGGGGTCTCCTTGGGCAGCAAAAAATAAATAGTAAAGTCATTCCATTTTTGAATTAATTAACCCCGCCTCTTTTATTGCTGCTTGCACGATTGTGTTTGTGGCTTATTTTATATTTGGAGTATCTGGGTTTGGCTCCTCCATTATTGCGGTACCTATTCTGGTTCTATTTTTTCCATTGCAAATTGTTGTGCCCTTAATGGTGATCTTAGATCTTTGCGCAGCCTTTTACTTGGGAGGTAAATCGTATCAAGAGGCGGATAAAAAAGAACTGACTTGGTTATTTCCATTTACCTTGGTGGGAATGGTGATCGGCATCACCTTACTCTTAAATGCTCCACAAAAGCCCTTATTGGTTTTATTGGGAGTGTTTGCTGCGGGCAATGGAATCCGCGTTTTAACCCGTTCTCAATCCACACCAATCCCGATTATTAGTCGCCATTGGGCAATGCCATTTGGTGTAGTAGGTGGAGTATTTACTGCCCTGTATGCCACAGGCGGCGCAATCTATGCATCCTACTTATCGATGCGACTCGATCAACCAGCGCGATTGCGCGCTACGATGGCTTTGGCTGTCTTGGTGCTGGTATTTATGCGTTTGATATTTATGCTCTTTTCGGGGCTCATTCTTTATATGCCCTTATTTATGCTGGGGCTAGCTTTAATACCCTGCATGATTGCTGGTTTGTGGTTGGGATCAAAAGCACATCGCAATCTGAGTATGCATCGTATGCAGCAAGCTTACGGACTTATCTTACTGTTTGCGGGCTCAGTACTTTTATTAAAGCAAGCCCTTTAATTACCAGACTTAAAAAATCATGACACGAATTTTCTTAAAACGTATGACATCTTTTTTACTATATTTTATAGTGCTTACGTAAGCATTTAGACGGTAGATCAATCAGGTTGCTCCTCGATGGGATCCTCGATTGAAATACCAGATTAAGAAACTTGCTTTAAAGCCCGTTTTTGAGAGAGGGTAATAGCCACAGCAAAAGCAATACTTTCATGCTCAGCTCAAAATAGGACTATGTTTAGTTTGTTCGATGAGGTGATTGTTTAGGGTTAACCCTGATTCTGTTGAACTTGAGCCATATCAATTACATTAAAACCGGAATAAATTAAATTAGCCGCTGTGACTAACGGATCTGGTTTTGGCACTTTTGGCCCATGAAATAGTTTGATTGAGAGATAGATAGCACATGAATCATCCAAAACCCTCTGGTGAGATTAAGGCAGTTGCTATTGCAACGGCGGATGATCTTCGTGCGCGCATTAAACAGAAAAGTAAGTTAAAGGGCCGCCAAGCAGATGACGCTGCTATGGAGGCAGTCAAAGCATTACTTGGTGATGGCCCTTATCGGCGCGATCTATTAATTGAAAACCTTCATCTTTTGAATGATGAGTACCGCGCTTTACATGACCACCATTTAGTTGCTCTTGCCAAGCTGATGAACTTGCCCATGGCAGAGGTTTATGAAGTCGCAACTTTTTATCACCACTTTGAAATAGTGCGCGGCAATGATCTTGTAGCCGAGATCACCGTGCGTGTTTGTGATGGGCTTTCATGTGAGCTTGCTGGTGCAAAAAATTTATTGGAGCGTTTGCCAACGATCTTAGGTAATTCCCAAGTGAAGGTGATTGCAGCTCCCTGCGTCGGGCGTTGTGAGCAGGCCCCTGTTGCAGTAGTGCACCAATATCCGGTCCTATTTGCCAATGTTGAGAAGGTATCCAATGCGATTAAAAATCAACAAACGAAGCACCCAAGAGCAAAAGATGATGCACAGTTCGAGCCTGCTGATTTTGTCCAAAAGGGCGTCAGTCCTGAGCAAAAAGTAAATGTGGTCTCGCCAGCCTATGTAGGCTATGAGGCATATCGTGCCAAAGGCGGTTATGCATTAACCACCAGTTTGGCCAATCGTCAGCAAGATCCAGAGACCGTTATCAAGGCGATGGAAGATTCTGGTTTGCGTGGTCTCGGTGGCGCAGGGTTCCCAGCAGGTCGTAAATGGCGCATTGTCAGAGATCAAGCTGCTCCCAAGCTGATGGCAGTCAATATAGACGAGGGTGAGCCGGGAACATTTAAAGATCGTACTTATTTAGAACGAGATCCACATCGTTTCTTAGAAGGCATGTTGGTAGCAGCCCAAGTAGTTGGTATTGATGCTTGTTATATCTATTTGCGCGATGAGTACCATGGTTGTCGCGAACTACTAGAGTATGAGATTGCGAAACTGCAGGCAAACCCACCTTGCAAATTACCGTTGATTGAGTTGCGTCGCGGTGCTGGTGCCTACATCTGTGGCGAAGAGTCGGCGATGATTGAGAGTATTGAGGGTAAGCGCGGCGAGCCCAGAATGCGACCCCCCTATATTGCCCAAGTTGGACTCTTTGGGCGCCCAACTCTAGAACATAATTTTGAGACCCTCTATTGGGTCCGCGATATTGTGCAGCGTGGACCTCAGTGGTTTAGCACCTTCGGTCGTCATGATCGTAAAGGCCTGCGAAGTTTTAGCGTGAGCGGGCGCGTGAAGTCACCCGGCGTTAAATTAGCGCCTGCCGGTATTACGATTCAGGAGCTAATCGATGAGTACTGTGGTGGTATGCAAGCTGGCCATAGTTTTTATGGTTATTTGCCTGGCGGTGCATCGGGTGGTATTTTGCCGGCTTCCATGAACACGATTCCATTAGACTTTGATACCTTACAACCGTATGGTTGTTTTATTGGATCAGCTGCTGTGGTGGTGTTTAGTGATCACGATAAAGCGCGCGATGTGGCGCTTAATGTGATGCGCTTCTTTGAGCATGAGAGTTGTGGGCAGTGCACCCCCTGCCGGGTTGGAACTAGCAAGGCTGCTCAGTTGATGCAAGCACCCAAATGGGATCAGTCAACCCTAGAAGATTTATCAACCGTCATGGTCGATGCTTCTATTTGCGGCTTAGGTCAAGCTGCACCCAATCCAATACGCTGTGTTACAAAATACTTCCCACAAGAGATTGCTTAGATGAACGCCCCAGTTAATCCAAACGAACTAGAACTCCAAACCGTCGAGTTCAAGCTCGATGGCAAAACAATCGTGGCCTACGAGGGCGAAACTATTCTGAAAGCTGCTAAACGTCACGGCGTTGATATTCCTCATCTTTGTTTCAAAGATGGCTATCGCCCTGACGGTAATTGCCGAGCCTGTGTAGTCGAGATTAATGGCGAGCGTACCTTAGCGCCGAGTTGCTGCCGATCAGCCACTGCTGGCATGGAAGTCAAGGCGAATAGCGAACGTGCCTTAAAGAGTCAAAAATTAATACTCGAGATGTTGTTGTCGGATATGCCCGATGAGGGGTATAAGTGGGTGGGTGACAGCGATGCAGAGCGTCAACGGCAACAACACGGTGAGCTAAGTGAGTGGGCTAGTCGCCTTGATGTGCAGGTTCGTCCAGAGTTGAAAGCCTTACGTCGCCATCAACCTCAAGCAGATTTATCGCATCCAGCAATGGCGGTGAACTTGGACGCCTGTATTCAATGTAACCGCTGTGTTCGCGCTTGCCGCGAAGAGCAGGTCAATGATGTGATTGGCTATGCCATGCGCGGTGCTCATAGCGAAATCGTATTTGATCTCAGTGACCCCATGGGTTTAAGTACCTGTGTAGCGTGCGGCGAGTGTGTGCAGGCTTGCCCGACAGGCGCCTTGATGCCAAAAACTCATATGGGCTCACAAGCAGTCGATCGTAAAGTCGATTCAGTGTGCCCATTCTGCGGCGTGGGTTGCCAGATTACCTATAACGTGAAAGATGAACAAATTGTGAGTGTGGATGGCCGCGATGGCCCAGCAAACCACAGCCGTTTGTGCGTAAAAGGTCGCTTTGGCTTTGACTACGTCCACAATCCTCAGCGCCTAACGAAACCATTGATTCGTAAACCTGGCATCAAGAAAGACGAAGGCTCGATTGAGGCGGCTGGTAAAAATCCCAATGATTGGAAAGAAGTCTTCCGAGAAGCCAGCTGGGAAGAGGCGCTAGATTTAGCGGCTGGCAAGTTAAAAGGTTTGCGTGATCAATATGGCAAAAAATCCTTAGCAGGTTTTGGTTCGGCTAAGGGAAGTAACGAAGAGGCATATTTATTCCAAAAACTAGTACGCACTGGGTTTGGTAGCAATAACGTTGACCACTGCACACGTTTATGTCATGCATCCAGTGTGGCTGCGTTACTCGAGGGTGTTGGTTCTGGAGCAGTTAGTAATCAGGTCAATGATATTGAACACTCTGGTCTGATTATGGTGATTGGCTCAAACCCAACTGCCAACCATCCGGTTGCAGCAACTTGGATGAAAAACGCTGCTAAGAACGGTACCAAAATCGTATTGGCAGACCCACGCATTACCGATATTGGTAAGTATGCTTGGCAGACTTTGCAATTTAAGCCTGATACCGATGTGGCGATGCTCAATGCCATGATTTACACAGTCATCGAAGAAGGATTGTGTGATCAGGAATTTGTTAAGAACCGCGCCTCCAATTTTGAGGCCCTTAAAGAAAATATTAAAGGATATAGCCCTGAAGCTATGGCACCGATTTGTGGCATTCCTGCCGAACGCTTGCGTGAAGTGGCGCGGGAGTTTGCTAAATCCAAAGCCTCGATGATCCTGTGGGGTATGGGTATAAGCCAGCACGTTCATGGTACGGATAATGCTCGCTGCTTAATTGCTCTAGTAAGTATTACTGGGCAAATTGGTAAACCAGGCTCTGGGCTACACCCATTGCGTGGACAAAATAATGTGCAGGGCGCAAGTGATGCTGGTTTGATTCCGATGATGTTCCCCAACTATCAGCGTGTGGATAATCCAGACGCGCACGATTGGTTTGAGAAGTTCTGGAATACGCCGCTCGATAAAAAGCCTGGCTATACGGTTGTGGAGATCATGCATAAGATCACAGCACCTGATTCTGATCCAGATAAGGTGCGGGGGATGTACATCATGGGTGAGAACCCAGCCATGAGCGACCCTGACCTCAATCATGCTCGCCATGCACTGGCATCTCTGGATCATTTGGTTGTACAAGATATTTTCATGACCGAAACCGCCTGGCTAGCTGATGTCATATTACCTGCTAGTGCCTGGCCTGAGAAGACCGGTACAGTAACCAATACTGACCGCATGGTGCAGTTGGGTAAGCGTGCCCTTAGTCCCCCTGGCGACGCCAAACCAGATCTATGGATTATTCAAGAGTTGGCAAAACGAATTGGCTTGCAGTGGGGCTATCAAGGCGAAGAGTGCGGAGTTGCAGAGATCTATGATGAGATGCGCCGTGCTATGCATGCCGCCATTCAGGGGATCACGTGGGAGCGTTTACAGCGTGAGTCTTCGGTAACCTATCCCTGCTTAAGTGAAGACGATCCAGGTCAGCCAATCGTTTTTGATCAATCATTCCCTACAAAGGATGGTAGGGTAAAGCTAGTTCCTGCCGATATTATTCCGGCGAATGAGCGGCCCGATGAGACCTTCCCTTATGTATTAATTACTGGGCGTCAGCTTGAGCATTGGCATACCGGCAGCATGACCCGACGCGCTAGTGTTCTGGATGCGATTGAGCCAATGGCAACGGCGTCAATGTGCGGAGCAGATATGACCCAACTCGCGCTTAAATCGGGTGATGTTATTACTATTCGGTCACGGCGTGGAGAGGTGGTGATTCATGTACGGCGTGATGATGGCACCCCAGCAGGAGCCATCTTTATGCCATTTGCGTATTACGAGGCAGCTGCTAACTTAATGACCAATCCTGCATTAGATCCGTTTGGCAAGATTCCGGAGTTTAAGTACTGTGCGGTTGCGGTTACTAAAGGCGGTAAACCTGCTCAGTTCATTGGTTACGAGCTCTTAGTAAACGATGCTATGCTCATTCGATGAGCGCAGAGCATGACCAAAATCATCCTGTTTTAATTATCGGAGCCGGTTTAGCCGGCCTTACAGTCGCCCTGCATATTGCGGATCGTCAGCCCGTCATTTTGATGGCCAAACGCCGTTTAAATGAAGCCGCTACTGCGTGGGCTCAAGGCGGTATCGTCGGTGTACTGGATCAAGACGATAGTATTGATTCTCATGTGGCTGATACCGTTACAGCGGGGGCAGGATTGGTGGTGGAGTCCGTTTCTCGCTATGTGGCTGAGAACAGTGCTGAAGCAATTCATTGGTTAGTGGATCAAGGGGTGCCATTTACTCCCGATGTCTCTGGCCCCGAGGGCTTGCACCTAACGCGAGAGGGTGGGCATACGCATCGACGTATTGCACATGCGGCCGATGCGACCGGTAAAGCTATCCATGATGTTCTATTGGATAAAGCGCAAGCCCA
This sequence comes from Polynucleobacter sp. UBA962, assembly GCA_002292975.1. Lineage (GTDB taxonomy): Bacteria > Pseudomonadota > Gammaproteobacteria > Burkholderiales > Burkholderiaceae > Polynucleobacter. Next base: position 18,148 of record DBCI01000108.1, read on the forward strand.
TCCTAATATCAAGATCTTAGAGAACTGGATTGCGCTAGATCTCATTACGAATAAACATTTACAAACCGTCACTAAATACAAATCGAATCGCTGCTACGGTGCCTATGCCCTTGATATAGAAAATAATCGTGTTGAGACTATCTTGGCCAAAGCCGTCGTCTTGGCTACCGGGGGTTTGGGGAAGGTCTATCGCTATACCAGTAATCCTGATACGGCGACCGGAGACGGTATTGCGATGGCCTGGCGCGCCGGCTGTCGGATTGGCAATATGGAGTTTATTCAGTTTCATCCAACGTGTTTGTATCACCCCAGAGACCGAACCTTTTTAATTACCGAGGCAATTCGTGGCGAGGGCGGCTTATTGAAGCTTCCCAATGGAGAGTCTTTTATGTCGGAGCACGATGGGCGTAAGGAGTTAGCTCCACGGGATATTGTGGCCCGCGCCATAGACTTTGAAATGAAAAAACATGGTCTAGATTACGTCCATTTGGATGCAACTCATTTAGGTGAAGCCTTTATTAAAGAGCACTTCCCCATGATTTATTCCCGCTGCTTGTCGTTGGGGATCGATATTACAAAAGAGCCAATTCCTGTAGTGCCAGCGGCACATTACACCTGTGGCGGCGTGGTTACAGACCTCAAAGGTAGAACCGATCTCACAGGATTGTATGCAGTGGGTGAGGCGACCTATACGGGACTTCACGGAGCAAATCGTCTAGCCTCCAACTCCTTGTTGGAGTGTGTCGTGATTGGTAAGGCAGCTGCTCAGGATATTGCTAATCAGGCCAATATTGATTTGCCTGCTATTAAACTTTGGGACGAGAGTAAGGTGGAGGACGCTGATGAACAGGTTGTTATTGCTCACAACTGGGATGAGTTACGTTCTTTAATGTGGAACTATGTTGGTATTGTACGCACCACTCGCAGGCTGGAGCGGGCCTTGCACCGTATTGAGCTCCTGCGTACCGAAGTTCAGGATTACTACGCTAACTTTAGAGTAACACGCGATTTGATCGAGTTACGTAATCTTCTAGAATGTGCAGAGCTCATCGTGCGCTCTGCGCTGATGCGCAAAGAGAGTCGGGGTTTGCATTACAGCCGCGATTATCCAAAGACATGGCCGGTCTCTTACCCAACTATTTTGACTCCAATTCAAACGCAAGGAACTTAACTGAGCGGATCGATTCGCATGGAGTAATCGATCGCCTGAATGTCTTTTGTTAGTTTACCAATTGAAATACGATCGACCCCGGTTGAAGCGATTGCTTTGATTTGATCGATGCTTACTCCTCCGGAGGCCTCTAGTTGTGCGCGACCCGCATTCATTTTGACCGCTTGACGCATTTGTTCAAGAGAGAAGTTATCAATTAAGATACTCGTAGCCCCAGCCGACAGGGCCTCTTCTAACTCGGCGATACTTTCAACCTCAATCTGAACTTCTACTCCAGCATGTAAGGCATCTGCAGCTTTTAAAGCAGCCGTAATACTGCCGGCAGCAGCGATGTGATTCTCTTTAATTAATATTCCATCCCAAAGAGCCATGCGTTGATTCTGGCCATGACCAACTCGGACCGCGTATTTTTGAGCCTGACGAAGACCTGGTAGTGTTTTTCGGGTATCTAATATGGCACACCCCTTTGGGTTGGGACTGGCTCCAGCACTCGCATCAACATATTGACGAGTAATGGTAGCTGTAAAAGAAAGGGTTTGTAAAAAGTTCATGGCAGGGCGCTCCGCACTCAGTAGGGCACGCGCATTCGCATCAATTTCACAAACCGTCGTATTGGCTTGCATCCATTCGCCTTCCTGATGAAGCCAGCGAATCACCGCGCTTGAATCTAAAACCAGAAAAACAGCCTCAAACCAAGCAATGCCACACAAGACAGCCTCTTGGCGAACAATTAATTTGGCATGCGCTCGTCGATTTGCAGGAACTAACTGAGCAGTCCAGTCTCCCGTACCAAGATCCTCTGTTAAAGCATCACGCACATTGCGAGTAATCGCTTGAGAAAGGGATTCGTTTTGCTCAAACATAAAGGGAAAAACTAAGCAGCACCAATATTTTTTATAAAGCCGTGCTGTGCTTTTGCCAAAAGCTCGGGGTGGGCACTGGTAAAGCTAAGCATTCGTTCAATGCACCCTAAGGCTTTTGTCCGTATAGTTTCTTCGATCAAAATCTCACCAGTTTGCTTTTCAAGGCAATCCAATATTCCGCGGAGCCCATTCATGGCCATCCACGGGCAATTGGCACAACTCTTACACGTGGCACTTTCGCCAGCCGTGGGCGCAGCGATTAATTTTTTACCAGGGGCCAGTTGGCGCATCCGATGCAAAATACCCTGATCAGTAGCAACAATAAATTCATTTGCCTTACCATCAACTACAGCTTTAATCATGGCAGAGGTTGAGCCTACAACATCCGCTTGATCAACCACGTGTTGAGGAGACTCGGGATGAACTAGGACCAGGGCATTTGGATGCTTCTTACGCATCGCAGCTAACTCAGTAGCTTTGAACTCATCGTGCACAATGCACGCTCCATTCCAGAGCAGCATATCGGCTCCGGTTTGCTCTTGGATATAACGACCCAGATGGCGATCTGGAGCCCACAAAATTGTTTTACCTTGCTGATCTAAGTGATGCGCAATTGCAAGCGCACATGAGCTGGTAACCATCCAGTCGGCCTGCGCTTTAACAGCTGCACTGGTATTAGCGTAGACTACCGTTGTTCGATCTGGATGTGCTTCTTTAAACTGACGAAAATCTTCTGCTGGACACCCCAGATCAAGCGAGCACGTTGCCTCTCGGTCAGGCATAAACACCCGTTTTTCAGGACTCAGAATTTTTGCAGTTTCACCCATAAAACGGACACCAGCAACAATCAGGTTTTGGGCAGGATGGTTTTTGCCAAAGCGCGCCATCTCCAAAGAGTCAGAAACAAAGCCGCCAGTTTCATGCGCTAGATCTTGAATATCACCATCGACGTAATAATGCGCAACAATCGCCGCATTCTTGGAGCGAAGTAATTGCTTAATTCGACCAATCGTAGCTTCTTTCTCATCGGGCAAGAGAGGGGCAGGTGTTTTTGCCCATGCTTGAGCGATACAGGTTGTTCCAGAAGCATCTTGCTGTGGAAAGTCAAAGAACGCACCAGGGTTTTTGTGATCAATTACTTCAGTCATCTCGAAATCTTAACCTGCAATTGCTTTAGGGATCAAATTGTGCCCTTATAGGGGATTTATATGAAACGCATCATGCTCTTGGCTAAACTTCATCGGGTAGTGGTGACCGAAGCCGATCTGCATTACGAGGGATCCTGTGGGATTGATGAAGATCTGATGGACGCGGCTGACATGCGGGAATATGAAAAGATTGAGCTCTACAACATTAATAATGGCGAGCGTTTTTCAACCTACATCATCAAGGCAAAACGTGGCTCTGGGGCAATTTCCTTAAACGGAGCGGCTGCGCGTAAGGCGCATGTGGGTGACCACTTGATTATTTGTACCTATGGGCCAGTCGATGATGACCAATCAAAGTTACACTCACCCAAGGTTATTTTGGTCGACGATAAGAATCGTACTAAAGAGATAAAAAAGATTACTGTTTAAAACGGTAGCTTTGCATCAGGCTTCACAGCCAATAGGGCTCTCTTAAATTCCCTCTGGATTCGCTGAATTGCTTCTTCGGAATCTGCCTCAAAACGTAAGACCACAATCGGAGTGGTATTCGACGGTCTCGCTAAACCAAAGCCATCGGCATATTCCACCCGAACACCATCAATGGTGTTGATGGACTGAGAGCTTGGGAACTGCGGATTCGCTTTTATCTTATCAAGTAGGATGAAGGCCTCGCCTTCAGCGCAGGGTAGTTGTAGTTCAGGGGTACAAATTGCATTAGGTAAGGCATTTAGTACTTCGCTAGGGTTAGCCACTTTACTCAGGATCTCTAGTAGACGAGCGCCGGTATAAAGCCCATCATCAAAGCCAAACCATCGATCCTTAAAGAATATATGCCCACTCATTTCACCTGCTAGAGGTGCGCCAGTCTCCTTGAGCTTAGCCTTCACTAGGGAGTGACCTGTTTTCCACATCAGCGCTTGACCACCGTGTTGCTCGATCCAAGGAGCTAGATTACGAGTGCACTTAACGTCATAAATAATTTGCCCATTGGGGTGGCGGGTTAGAACATCTTTGGCAAACAACATCATTTGTCGATCTGGGAAGATCACTTGGCCATCTTTGGTCACCACACCTAAACGATCAGCGTCCCCATCAAAGGCTAAGCCCAACTCATTATCCGTGCTAGCGAGATTGCGGATCAGGTCTTGCAGATTCTCAAGATGGGCTGGATCAGGATGATGATTGGGGAAATTGCCATCAACTTCACAAAAGAGTTCCTGAACATCGCAGCCTAGCGCTCTGAACAGCTCTCCAGCAAAAGCGCCACCCACACCATTGCCGCAATCGACTGCAATCTTCATGGGTCTAGCAAGGCGAACATCACCCACAATGTATTTAAGGTACTGGGGGAAAATATTAAAGGTGGAGCGCTGACCAGTCCCCTGATGAAAATGCTCACCCTCAATTTGTTTGCGCAAACTCTGAATCTGTTCACCATAAATGGCCGCACCACCCAGAATCATTTTGAACCCGTTGTAGTTCGGGGGATTGTGACTACCCGTAATCATGATTCCGGATTTGGGCTGGATGCTACCTAAAGTTTGGTTAGCAGCAAAGTAAACCATGGGGGTAGCTACCATCCCTAAATCAATCACATTGATACCCGTTGAGAGAAGGCCATTGCTTAAGGCTTCGATGAGTTGAGGGCCAGAGAGACGACCATCGCGCCCAATCACTACCTCGGTCTCACCCAGGTCACGCATTTGACTACCAAATGCTTGACCAATAGCGTAAGCAATTTCAGGATTTAGAGTTTCATTAATAATGCCGCGGATATCGTAGGCTTTAAAGATAGAGGCGGGAACATTCATAGACTTACTTTTTCAGAAACTCAATTCGGCTAGCGGTAACACCATCAAAGGCATCGCTATTAAATGGCGCATCACTTTTTAATGCATCTGCAATGGGCCGTGCTAAAACTTTACCAAGTTCGACCCCAGGCTGGTCAAAGGAGTTAAGGTTCCAAAGCGCACCCAAGCAAAATGCACGATGTTCATAGAGGGCCAGTAGTGCTCCCAAGTGATAAGCATCTAACTTGGGCAGCATGATTAAATTACTGGGCCTTTTGCCGGCGTAACTCAAATTTGGATCCGTCGACTGTTTGCCATGGGCTAGCGCTTGGGCTTGAGCCAGACAGTTCGCTAGTAGGGCGTTGTGATGCTCCTGAGCCTCAGGCAGGGTGCTCATTGCTGCTTTGACGGCAATGAAATCCACTGGAATGACCTCAGGTCCTTGATGTAGGAGTTGAAAGTAGGAATGTTGTGCGTTGGTACCAGCACTGCCGAATACCGTTGGAGAGCTGACTTTTACAAAATTACCTTGTCGATCAACACTCTTACCATTACTTTCCATGTCTAACTGTTGCAGCCAGAATGGAAAAAGTTCTAAGGCGTGCGCATAAGGAACTACAGCATAGGACTTAGAGTGATGTTTGCCTTGCTGATAAAAAAGAGCAAGAGCCAGTAAGCAGGGTAGGTTTTGATGGATCGCTGCACTAGCAAAGTGCTGATCCATGGCATTGGCGCCTGACAAAAATTGTTTGAAGATATCAAAGCCATATTGCAAGGCAATCGGCAGTCCAACGGCAGACCATACTGAAAAGCGACCACCCACCCAATCCCAAAATGGGTAAATATTCTCCTTCTGAATACCAAATGATTCTGCTGCCTTGGTATTGCTGGTGATTGCAAATAAGGAGTTCTGAATTTGGGACGAGGTAAGATTTTTGGCTTTAAACCAGTTGATGATAGTCTTTGCATTCAGCATGGTTTCTGCGGTGCTAAAGGATTTAGACACAATCAATACCTTAGTGCTATTCGCTTGGGCACGTTCCAAAATATGGCTTAGTTCAGCACTATCGATATTGGCAGCAAAATGAACCCGCATACTCCGATTTGTTTTGTTCGTGGAGTGAGCCAAGGCCTGAACGGCAAGGCGCGGACCAAAATCGGAACCACCAATCCCAATATGAATTAAATCGGTCACACCGACCCATTTATTACATAGACCATCAATACGTTGCCACACATCTGCGATTGCTGGCATGACATCCTGTCCGAGATGAAGTACTGGACTTTTATCGAGATTACGAAGGGCGGTATGTAAAGCAGGACGATGTTCAGATGTATTGACGAGGCCTCCCGTTAATAAATCCTTAATTTGTCCCTGCAGACCAATTTGATCCGCTTTTGCAAATAAGCGACCCCATTCTTTTTGATCGATTCCTTGATAGGCTAGATCAAGGGTCAAGCCCGCCGCGTGCAATGAACCAAAAACAGCGTTGCAGGGGTTGAGATGATCGCCAAGACCGGACTGAGTAGACATGAGTCGATTTTATCAACAAGCCCCTTAAAAGCCTATTTAAGTCTGAAGTGTTACGATTTTGGCTTAATAAACAACAGATCAATATGGAACGATTAGATTGTGTCGTGGTTGGAGCAGGCGTTGTTGGCTTAGCAATCGCCCGAGAGATGGCGTTGCAGGGTCATGAGACCATCATCTTGGAGCGTGAGGCATCATTTGGAACCATTAGTAGCGCTAGAAATAGCGAGGTGATCCATGCGGGCATTTACTACCCAAAAGATTCTCTGAAGGCCAAATTCTGTGTAGAGGGTAATCGCCTTTTGTATGAGTATTGTCGCGACCATCAGGTAGGCACCCAACGTTACGGTAAATTAATTGTTGCCAGTGACCAAAAGCAGATCGATGCCTTAGAGGGACTTTTCTATAAGGCGCAACTCAATGAGGCTCGTGAGATCAGCATCATTTCTGGCAAAGAGGCAAAAACTTTGGAGCCCGATCTTAGGGTTGAGGCAGCCATTCTTTCTAAGACGTCTGGCATTGTTGATAGTCATGCTTATATGCTTTCGCTTCTAGGTGGATTTGAGGATACAGGCGGCATGGTTGCTTATTTATCACCCCTGATTCGGGCGACTGTTATTGCAGGTGGATTTGAACTGGAAGTAGGAGGTGCAGACGCAATGCGCCTACAAACAAAATATTTAATTAATTGCGCTGGAATGAGCGCTCCTGCCATTGCCAAAAAGATTGAGGGCTTGTCTCCAGAAACAATTCCACAAGCTTATTTTGCGAAAGGTAATTATTTTTCACTCTCTGGTCGATCTCCGTTTCAGCATTTGATCTACCCAATCCCGGAGCCCGGAGGTTTGGGAGTGCACTTAACCCTCGATATGGCAGGTCAAGCAAAGTTTGGCCCGGATGTGGAGTGGTTAGAGATCAAATCGGAAGAGCAAATTAATTACGCCGTTGATCCTAAGCGAGGCGAGCGCTTTTATGAGGCAATCCGTCAGTATTGGCCAAACTTAAAAGATGGCGCACTGCAAGCCGATTATTCAGGGGTGAGGGCTAAGATTGTGTCGAAGGATCAAGCCGCTGGAGATTTCAGGATTGATGGTCCAGAGGAGCATCGCATCGAAGGACTCTATAACCTTTATGGCTTTGAATCACCCGCATTAACTTCAAGCCTTGCGATTGCTCGCCATCTCAAAAAGAGGGTGGCGTAACTAATGCACCTCAAAAGGATTGAATAGTTTGACATTAAAGCGCTTGAAGTCTTTGATATTTCGAGTAACGATAATGAGCTTTGAGTGAATGGCAGTTGCAGCAATCATGGCATCTTCATTGACCGTATCAGATTGGCGATGCATTATTTTTGCCCAGATCTTAAATCGGATTGCATCTAAGGGAAGAACTTGATTGGTGGCAATAATTTGATTGAGCCATGTTTCTAGCTCTATAGCTTTTTGCTGATTCTGTTCCCGAGTTAACTCTATACCCGCTTGAATCTCTCCAATCGATACAGCCGAAACAAATAGATTGGATGACGGTATTGTTTTGATCCAAGCTAAAACAGCCACGTGTGGTTTGGGCTTGCGCAGCTCAGAAATGACATTGGTATCGAGAAGGTACATGGAGTTAAATAGCCCTTGGCTTTCTTCGCTTACTTGCGCCGCGTTTTGGAATGACTAATTCAGCGTTTGCTTGGGGTGATAACAACAGATCCTTGAGGGAGGGCTGATGCGCCTGTTTGATTGCGAGCCATTGGTCAATGGGCACTAATACCGCAGTTTCTGCCCCATGCTTAGTAATAATTTGTGGTCCGTGATCCATGCATTCTTTCAGTAATTGACTAAATCGAGCTTTGGCGTCCTGGATTGGCCAGTGAATATTCATCGTGAATTCCTTATTCTGACTAGAATTCTGACTATTTTACCAGCACCCGCCGGATCGTCACTCTAGCTAATGATTAATCAAGATTGGCATTACCGCTTTGTCAGAAAAGGACTAAAAGTAAAGGCAATTGGATTACCTCTTTATAATCAGACCTTCAATGGAAGCGTGGCAGAGTGGTTGAATGCACCAGTCTTGAAAACTGGCGAGGATGAAAGTCCTCCGTGAGTTCGAATCTCACCGCTTCCGCCATCTCTCTTATTCGTTCAAGAATAGTTCCTGCAGATCATTCAGATAGCGCATACCCAGTGGCGTTGCCTTGAGTCGAGTTGGATCTTCGTCCAATAAGCCCTTCCGGATTGCCTCATCAATCGCTTTGGAGATTCGATGCAAAGGCAAACCAGTGCGCTCTGTAAATTGATGGGTTGGTACGCCATTGATTAATCGCAAACCGTTGAGCATGAACTCAAAGCTTAGATCGCTGAGGGCAATGATGCGATTCTCAATACACGCAGCGTTATCTTTCGCCATCTTATCCATATAAGTCTCTGGATGACGCTCACGTACTTGCCGAGTAATCTTATTTGGATAAGAAATCTTCCCGTGGGCACCTGCGCCGATGCCAATATAGTCACCAAATTCCCAGTAATTGAGATTGTGTTTGCATACTTGACGATCTTGGCAATAGGCGGATACCTCATAGCGTTGATAGCCTCTGTCTTGGAGGATGGAGAGCGCAGCATCAAACATTGCGTCACTATCATCCTCACTCGGTAGTGTAGGGGGATGACTTGCAAAGTACGTATTGGGCTCCATGGTGAGGTGATACAGGGATAG
>DBCI01000108.1:27442-41788 GCA_002292975.1 Polynucleobacter sp. UBA962
TACATTAAGTCGAGATTGATGCTTGCAAAATAGTCTTGGGCAATCTCAATAGCAGCCTGAGCTTCTAAAGAGTTATGGACTCGGCCTAAGGCTTTGAGGTGACGATCATTAAAACTCTGAATCCCTAGCGATACTCGATTAACACCGAGCTGAGCAAACTCTCTGAACTTAGCAGCCTCCACTGATCCGGGATTAGCCTCTAAGGTGATTTCAGCATGAGGCTCTAAGGGAAGCAGTGCGCGAACATGAGAAAGAAGTTGATCTAGCCCCGATGGTGATAAGAGGCTGGGGGTACCACCACCAATAAAGATGGTATGAATGCGCCGACCCCAAACATTGGGAAGCTCTGTTTGCAGATCAGCAATGAGCGCTTGTATATAACGCTGCTCATCAAAGCCACCATCCTTTACTTGATGGGAGTTAAAGTCGCAATAGGGGCATTTGCGCTCACACCAAGGAAAATGAATATAGAGCGAGAGCGGGGGTAAAGCCTTGAGTTGAATAGCAGAGTCAAGCATTGGTGGTAAAGAAGGAAGGGTTTTGTAATTGGCTCATGAGGGTCCTTAAGGCTTGACCACGATGACTAATTTGATTCTTATGCTCGGGGCTAAGTTCTGCAGCCGTCTTACTGAGCTCTGGAAGAAAAAAATAAGGGTCATAACCAAATCCATTAACACCCCGAGGTGCATCGATGATTTCACCATCCCAACGTGTTTCCACAATAAGAGGCTTGGCATCAGTAGCGTTTCGCACCAATACCAAGGCGCAGACATAATGGGCGCGACGGTCTTTTTGATCGCGCAGGGACGTAATGAGTTTTTGATTATTATCGGCATCAGAACAGTGCGTGCCAGCAAAACGAGCTGAACGCACCCCCGGTGCTCCAGCAAGAGCATCCACACAAATCCCAGAGTCATCGGCGAGAGCAGGAAGAGAGCTGAGCTGGCTAGCATGCCTAGCCTTGGCTAAGGCATTCTCAACAAAAGAGTCAAAAGGTTCATCTGCGGCTGGGATCTTGAGCGCCCCTTGAGCGACTACATCGATGGAAAAGGGGTGAAGTAGCTCAGCAAACTCTCGCAATTTGCCAGCATTACTAGATGCCAATACGAGGCGCTGCTTCATCTCAGGAAAGTGCTTTTCTTTGCAGTGAGCTCAACTCCTCGATACCGGCTTTCGCCAAATTAAGCAGTGCCTCTAGTTCGGCGCGGGAGAATGGAGCCCCTTCTGCGGTTCCTTGTACCTCAATCATGCCGCCCTTACCAGTCATCACGATATTCATATCGGTATCGCAGGCAGAGTCCTCGGCATAATCCAAATCCAAGACGGGAACGCCTTGATAAATACCAACGGAAATGGCGGCAACGCTATCTAAAATCGGATCGCTGGATATCACTTTATTTTTGAGTAAAAGGTTGACCGCATCGCGGGCCGCAACATAAGCCCCCGTAATAGCAGCTGTTCTTGTGCCACCATCCGCTTGCAAGACATCGCAGTCTAGGTGGATGGTGCGTTCACCCAAAACCTTCAGATCAAAGACACTGCGCATCGCACGACCGATTAAACGCTGGATTTCTTGGGTACGGCCACTTTGTTTGCCTCTGGCTGCCTCACGATCCGAACGGGTATGGGTGGAGCGGGGTAGCATGCCGTACTCTGCGGTAACCCAGCCCTCACCAGAGCCTTTCTGATGGGGCGGCACCTTTTCAAGGATGCTGGCAGTGCATAAGACCTTAGTATCTCCAAACTCAATCAGGACAGAGCCTTCAGCGTGTTTTGTGAAGGATCGAGTAATCGTAACGGGCCGAAGCTCACTGGCCTTGCGTTGACTAGGACGTTGGTAGGGTTGATTCATGGGAAGGTACCTTTGCAATTTACAATGCCTACATGATATCGAGCATGACAGGTTATGGAAGTGCCTCCCGCCAAATTGAGTTGGGCTCTGGGAGCTTTGCTAATTTACAGGTAGAAATCAGGGCGGTGAACAGCCGTTTTCTGGATCTGAGCTTTCGGATGCCTGACGAGTGCCGCAGCGCTGAAATAGGCATTCGAGATCTCTTAAGCAAATCCCTCAAGCGGGGCAAGATCGAGGTACGAGCTGCTTGGCGTATAGCGCACTCTGAGTCGGTTTCTGCAAAAACGACCATTGGTCTTAATCAAGCCACCTTAAGCGCTCTTCAAGAACTTCAGCAAGGGATTCAAAAACAGTTTCCGAATGCAGGCGAACTGCGTATGGCGGATATCTTGCGTTGGCCGGGGGTTGTTGCTGAATCAGAAACCACAGAAGATCAATGGCAGCTTGCGAGTATTGAAGCCAGTCAGGAAGCCCTAAAACAACTACTGAGAGCGCGTCAAGATGAAGGCAAGGCTCTTGCTCTAGTGCTAGGTAATATTTTGACCTCGATGGAAGCTATCGTGACTCGGATAGAACCCAAGATGCCAGAAATCGTGCACCAATACCAAAGTAAGTTAGTGACCCGACTTGAGGAGGCCTTGGGTTCCTATGCCAAGTCAGCCCAGCTTCCAATCAACACAGAGTTGATGGAGAGAATCCGGCAAGAGGTTGTTCTTTATGCCGTTCGGATTGACGTGGCAGAAGAGTTAGCACGTCTGCAAACCCATTTTCAAACTGCTTATTCTGCCCTAAAAGAGGGTGGGCCCGTGGGTAAGCGTTTAGATTTCTTGGTTCAAGAGCTTAATCGCGAGGCTAATACTTTAGGATCAAAATCGGTGAACAAGGATTTCACGAATGCTGCACTTGAACTTAAATTATTGATTGAGCAAATGCGCGAGCAGGTGCAGAATCTCGAGTAAGGCTAATTACTGATGAACACAAGCTCACAATCGTATAAGGGAAGTATGTTGATGATCGTGGCACCCTCGGGTGCTGGTAAATCGTCGCTGGTAAACGCATTATTAGAATCAGACCATAGCCTGCAACTTTCTTTATCGTGCACCACTCGAGACCCCCGTGCTGGTGAATTAGATGGGCGTGATTACTCATTTATCTCTAAAGAACAGTTTTTAGCCAAAAGAGACTCTGGCGATTTCTTGGAATGGGCTGAGGTACACGGTAATTTATACGGCACGTCGCGTTCCTGGATCGAGGGCCAAATGCAAAAAGGCAGTGATGTCATTTTAGAAATTGATTGGCAAGGGGCACAACAAATTCATCAATGTATACCGCAAGCGATCTGGATTTTTATCTTTCCACCCTCGATTGAGGCCCTAGAACAGCGCCTGCATAAACGCGGACAAGATGATGAACAAACGATTGCCAAGCGGGTAGCTGCGGCTCATATAGAGCTTCAGCATGCTCACCAAGCTGACTTTATTGTGATTAACGAGATCTTTGCCGACGCGTTGCGAGATTTACAGGCAATTGTGGCTGCGAGTCGCTTGCGTACTAACCCCATGATGGCTCGCTTTCCTGCACTCGTTAAGCGTCTTGGGGCGTGATTCTAGCCAATCAGTTATCCTATGGGTATTGGAGAGTCTCCTAATCCTTAATAAGTGAGTTCCGTATGGCACGTATTACCGTAGAAGATTGTTTAAAAACCGTCCCCAATCGTTTTGAGTTGGTCCTAGCCGCAACTTACCGTGCGCGTCAGCTGGTTCAGGGTCATGCAGCCCGCGTGGATGCTAAAGATAAGGCAACCGTTGTTGCTTTGCGTGAGATTGCTGCTGGCGTAACCGATCGGGATATGCTGACCAAAGTACCTCTTTAAATTGGAGGTCCCGCTGTGGCGTCACCGGTCACCACATCGGGTTTACAAGGCGAGAGTTCGTCTCGCAAAATTGGCTCAAATCCGGTTGATTTAAGCACAAATCAAGGCGTTATCGCATCTTTGCTGGAGCAATCGAGCCGGCATCTTTTTGGACCAACCTCACAGCCTAAGGTCCCACCGAAGCAACAAGTTGTTTCCGTCTCGGGGCTCACCGAGAAACTTCATTACCTCAAGCCAGAGGAAGTAACCCTGATCAAGCGAGCATTTCAGTTTGCCGATGCCGCTCATCTTGGGCAATATCGCCATAGTGGTGAGCCCTACATCACTCATCCCGTCTCTGTTGCCGAATTGTGCGCCAGTTGGCGACTTGATGCGCAAAGCATCATGGCTGCTTTATTGCATGATGTGATCGAAGATTCTGGTTGTACACAAACAGATCTGGTAAACCAGTTTGGAGCAAAAGTTGCTGAGCTTGTGGAAGGTTTAACTAAGCTCGATAAATTAGAGTTTCAGAGTCATGCTGAAGCGCAAGCCGAAAGCTTTCGAAAGATGTTCATGGCAATGGCACGCGATGTTCGTGTGATCTTAGTCAAGCTCGCCGATCGTACTCATAATATGCACACCCTAGATGCCGTCCCTGCCGAAAAAAGGCGTCGGGTTGCTCTTGAAACGATGGAGATCTATGCACCCATTGCGCATCGTTTGGGCTTGAACCTGATCTATCGTGATTTACAAGACGTCAGCTTTAAGCATTCGATGCCCATGCGCTTTCGGGTGATCGAAAAAGCGGTTAAGAAAGCACGCGGTAATCGCCGTGAGATGGTTGATAAGATTTTACAGACTGTTCGGATGCAGTTTGCTAAAGCAGGAATTGAAGTAGATCTACAGGGACGAGAAAAAACTCTCTTTAGTATTTATAACAAGATGCATGCCAAACATTTGAGCTTCTCCCAAGTCTTGGATGTGTATGCTTTTCGTGTCACCGTTCATTCCGTGGATGAAAGTTATCGTGCCTTAGGGATATTGCATTCGCTTTATAAGCCGATGCCAGGTAAATTTAAGGACTACATCGCCATCCCCAAATTAAATGGTTATCAGTCTTTGCACACCACACTGGTAGGACCATCCGGCGTACCCGTCGAATTCCAGATACGCACGGCCGATATGCATGCTGTGGCAGAGTCTGGTGTAGCCGCCCACTGGGCCTACAAAGACGGCTCTCCCGAGTTAAGTGAGGTACAAAACCGGGCGCACCAATGGCTTCAGTCTCTGGTGGATATTCAAGACAATAGTGGCGACTCACAAGAGTTCTTGGAGCATGTCAAGATTGATTTGTTCCCAGATGCCGTTTATGTGTTTACTCCGAAGGGGCAAATTCGGGCATTGCCTCGAGGAGCCACCGCACTTGATTTTGCATATTCGATCCATAGTGATTTAGGCAATACCTGTGTAGCGGTCAAGATCAATAATTTGCAATTACCACTCAGAACGGAACTGAAGAACGGTGACATTGTGGAAGTGATTAATTCGACCTCATCGCAACCTAATCCGGGCTGGCTGGAATTTGTTCGTACCGGTAAAGCGCGTGCTGCGATTCGTCATTCATTAAAGACCAAGCACTATGCAGAAGCTCTGCAACTCGGAGAGCGATTATTGGCTAGTGCTTTACGACAACACGGGGTTGATGCAGGCTTATTGGTACCTGAGTTATGGGAGAAATTACTGCACTGGACTGGTGATAAAACGCGTGAAGAGGTGTGTGTGAACATTGTGCTTGGGCGCAGAACGGCACAAGAACTTGCTTCGCGTTTAAAGATTTTGATTGGGGAAGAGACCGGTTCGGAACAAATGCGACTCGGTACAGGAGATTGGAGCACCTTGCACAATGAGCCTCAAGGACAGGCAATTGTGGTGGATGGTCGTGAAGGGATGTCAGTAAGCTTTCAAAGCTGTTGTCATCCCATTCCGGGAGATGACATCATCGGCTACCTTGGTAAGGGTGAGGGCCTACAAATTCATACGCAGGATTGCAAAGTGGCCTCGCGGATGCTTTCAAAAGATAGCGATAAGTGGGTGGGAGTGCAGTGGAGCAAAGACACAAATCGGGAATTTGATGTCGGCATCATCATTGATACTAAGCAAGGAAAGGGTGTGTTAGCAAAAGTGGCTAGTAGTATCACGTCAGCTGATTCGAACATCTTAAACGTTGCGATGGACGATAAGTACAAAGAAGATTCGGTGACAATGCGTTTCACGATTCAGGTGTCTAATCGCCTGCACTTATCCCGAGTTTTAAGAGGTCTGCGCTCTAACTCCGATGTATTCAGAGTGATTCGTAATCGTAGCTCCTAAGTCGGACGACTATAGCTTGTCGTAATTCACTGCGATAATATCAATCTCTTTGGGTCCCGCAGGGGTTTGTATTTTGACCGTATCCCCGACCTTTGCCTTGATGAGTGCCTTGGCGATCGGTGAGACCCAGCTCACATAGCCTCGTTCAAGATCTACTTCATCAACCCCAACAATCCGAATAGTGGTCTCCGTCCCCTCGGAATCGCTGTATTGAACAGTAGCACCAAAGAACACTTGCTCGGGGTCGCCGCCATTAGCAATTCGATCGGAGTTGTTGACCACCACGGCATTTTCGAGACGTTGATTTAAGAAACGAATACGGCGATCAATCTCGCGCAAACGCTTTTTGCCATAGATATAGTCCCCATTTTCGGAACGATCACCATTGGATGCAGCCCAATGTACAACTTGCACAATCTCAGGGCGCTCCCGATCCAAAAGTTGCAATAACTCCGTTTTCAGGGCTTGATGGCCAATGGGAGTAATGTAGTTCTTCTTATCCATGGCATAATTCTGCCTCATGCGGCTGTAGCTCAGTTGGATAGAGTACTTGGCTACGAACCAAGGGGTCGTGGGTTCGAATCCTGCCAGCCGCGCCATATTCTCACCGTTTGCCTCAAACAGGCGAATTACGCAAAGCCACAATAGTTTGCTTTAATAGCTAACGTATGGTCTCCTTACCCAAAGTAATTTCTTCTAAACCAGTAGCAAGTTGGTCCTTAGTGAGGCCCCATGAAGCTCGCATCACTTTGTCTGGCAGGATCAGCGCAGATTCTTTAGGAACGATCTGGCAGCAGATACGTGATCAGCAGGATCAGTGGTTAGCATCTCATCAAGAATCACAGATTTTGGTCATTGATGGTTCTCAGATCGATTATTTGGATGGGGCTGGTTTGGCCTTCTTGATAGACCTTAGTCACGCACAAGAAATAACTGGTTCAAGGATCCGGTTAGAAGGATTTAGTCCAAGCCAGCATATACAACTTAAGCGCTTTGCTCCTTTTGCAAAGATGTTTCCAAGCACAGACACTGGATCTGCAGATAATTTTATTGTTAAAACAGGAAAAGCAGCCAGTATTTTTTGGATTGATATCAAGAGCATTATTTTCTTTACAGGGCAGGTTGCCAGTGAACTTGTCTGGGCTGCTTGTAATCCATTGAAAGTACGTTGGCAAGATTTTGCGAGCGTCGCTGTGCAGGCGGGTTTGGCTGCACTCCCGATTGTGGGCTTAGTGTCATTTCTGATTGGCGTTATTCTGACTTTTCAATCGGCTATTGGTCTGGAAAAGTTTGGCGCTACCTCTTTTGTTGGCCCTCTTGTGTCGCTTGGGATTTTTCGGGAGCTCGGACCATTGATTACTGCCTTGTTATTGGCAGGACGCTCCTCAGCGGCTTTTGCAGCAGAGATCGGCACGATGACAGTGAATAGCGAGGTGGATGCTTTAGTTACGGGAGGCTTAAGCCCGATTCGATTCATGGTCTTGCCGCGTGTATTGGCAGGTATTGTCGTAGCACCGATTCTGACCATTTTTGCAGATCTAGTTAGCATCTTTTCATCCTCGCTGACCATGTTGATTTACGGAATACCATTAGTTAATTTTTATGAGGGCTTGATTAATACCGTAAAGCTCGAAGATATCTTTTCAGGATTAACAAAAGCCACCATATTTGGCGTGGTAATTGCAAGCGTTGGTTGCTTACGCGGGATGCAAACCGGAACGGGTGCCGCCGCTGTTGGTATTTCAACGACGCGGGCGGTGGTGAGTAGTATTGTGATGATTACTGTGGTGGACGGTATCTTTGCATACGTTTCTTATCGGACAGGATTTTAATGAACGCGATTGAGATTCAGCATCTTAGAGTGGGATACGGCGATAAGGTGCTTTTGCAAGACCTTAATTTTTCGATTGCCACAGGAGAAGTTTTTGTCATTCTGGGCGGATCGGGATGCGGTAAATCGAGTTTACTTAAAAATCTATTTGGTCTTTATCAACCCTTGGCGGGTGATGTATTGATTGATGGAATGAACATCACAAAAGCACAGGGTCAGGAACGCCAAAATATTATGACCCGTTTTGGGGTGATGTATCAGCAAGGAGCCTTATTTGGCTCGATGACCCTATTAGAAAATGTACGTCTCTTCATGGAAGAGTACACCCAATTAAGTCGCCCAGAGATGGATTTACTGGCGCGTTGTAAGTTAGATTTAGTCGGTTTGCTTCCTTATGCCAGCTATATGCCCAACGAGATCAGTGGTGGTATGCAAAAGCGTGCAGCGATTGCCAGGGCCATAGCATTAGATCCAAAGATCCTGTTCTTGGATGAGCCCTCAGCAGGGCTTGATCCAATTACATCGGCTGATTTAGATCAAACGATTTTAGATCTTGCAAAAAACCTCGGGATTACCTTTGTAATCGTTTCTCATGAGTTAGCCAGCATTTACGCAATTGCCAACCGTATCATCATGTTAGATAAAGAAAGTAAAAGTATTATTGCGCAAGGCGATCCACGGGTTTTACGAGATTCCAGTGCTGATCCGAGAGTACGTCAATTTTTTAATCGCGTCATGACGAAGGAAGTGGCATGAGTCAAATAAATCCTAATTTTTTCCGCTTGGGAATTTTTGTATTTACTGGGATTGCTGTAATTATTAGCTTAATTCTTATCTTTGGCACTGGTCAGATTTTTAAGAAGACCATGATGACTGAGACTTATATTGAGCAATCGATTATAGGTTTAGATATAGGTGCTCCAGTACGTTTTCGGGGGGTGAAGTTGGGTCAAGTGACCTCAATTAGATTATCTGGCAATTTGTATGAGAACGATAAACCCTTGGCTGAGCGAAGGGAGTATGTGGTTGTACGTATGAAAATTGATATTAATCAGGCTGAAATTTTGGGGTCCACGGGTAAATTACCCAGTGATTTGCGAGCCCGGATTAAGAGTCAGGGAATTACGGGTGTCAACTACATAGAATTGGATTACGTACGGGACATGCCTGGTTATCGGACTTTATCTTATGACTGGGAACCTGAATACATTGTGATTGGTTCATTGCCCAGTCAAACTGATATTTTCTTTTCGGGGATTCAGAAGGTACTGGATAACCTCGGCGATATGAATCTTGCTGGAACTCAGAAGAAATTTGATGAATTATTGGTGAATCTCAATACAATTATTGGCGGTGATGGCAAGGGGAACTCTGGAATTGCTACCTCGGTAGAACGCCTGAATATCCTATTGGGACGTATCGATGAGGTTGCTAATAAGGCAGAGCTTGAGCTATTAATGCGCGAGGTAATCGCCACCACTGTCATCTTGCGCCAAACCCTCTCTAGCGTTCAGGGCGATACCCTCAGCTCGGTAGAAAATCTCAAGCAAATTACCGATCAATTGAATGATCTTGCCCGTGTTGCTAGTCGATACCCCAGTAGCGTGGTCTGGGGGGAGCCTCCACCCAAAATTATCCTGCCAGTAGTGGGAGCACAAAAATGAAGAGTTTAATTAAACTATTTTCGTATCTTAGTAGCGTACTTCTGATTTGTGCTGTTGTAAGCGCGTGCGCGCCTACCAAGCCTAATGTAGATTCAACGACGTGGTTAATTGCCCCAAAACGCGTGGGCGAAACTCGTAAAGCTAACTCTGACTTTTGGCTCAAGATGGGAGCGGTCTCTGTTAATGGTCCGTTTGATAGTAAATCGATGGTTTATCGACTATCGGACCAGCGTTATGAAAAAGATTTTTATAATGGCTATATATCGACCCCTGCAGAAATGATTGGCAATGCAACACGCCAATGGCTTGCAGATGCCACTATATTCAGGGCTACCCTCAATCAGAGTAATACCTTCTTTCCTTACTACACCTTGCAAGCAAATGTGACGGAATTCTATGGTGATTACCGCTCACAAGGTGAGGCGGTAGTTAGTATGGAGTTTTACTTAGCGATGCTTTCATCGGGGTCACAAAATCCTTTTTTGATGACGCATCGGTACACGCAACGGGTCGCTTTGAACGATAATCGTCCGGACTCATTGGCCAAGGGTCTAGAACAGGCTACAGCACGTATTTTGCAAGCTTTTGAACAAGATTTATACATGGGTACTAGAAACTTACCCAAGCCGCTGGGGCAGCAAAAATTACTTTCAAAATAAATAAAATCAATGAATGAGTGAATTAATCAACAAATTACCCAAGGAGACGAAATGGATTTAGGCTTAAAGGGAAAAACAGCACTGGTTCTTGCATCAAGTCGAGGACTGGGGCAAGCCATGGCGGTTGCCTTGGCACGCGAAGGAGTGAAGGTCGCAGTAACCGGTCGCAATGCCGAAGGTCTCCAGCAGACTGTGCAGATGATCGAGTCTGTGGGTGGAAAAGCATTAGCCTTAAATTGGGATTTAGCAAATCTTGATTCTGTGGATAATCATATTCAACAAGTTGAGTCCCAGTTGGGACCCATTGATATCTTGATTAACAATACTGGTGGCCCGCCCCCTACATCTGCTACTGGGCAGGATCCACAGTTATGGCAAAAAAGTTTTAATGAGATGGTCCTATCCCTGATGGCCATCACGGACCGAGTATTACCAGGTATGCGTGAACGCAAGTGGGGTAGAGTAATTACCAGCACGACCTCAGGTGCAATTGTGCCAATCAAAAATTTAGCAATCTCTAACACTCTGCGCGCTGCATTATTGGCATGGTCAAAGACCTTGGCGGCTGAGGTAGCTGCAGAGGGGGTTACTGTTAATGTCGTGATGCCAGGCCGAGTTGCAACCGATCGATTACGTCAATTGGATGAGGCACGTGCGAAGCGCGAGAACATTAGCTATGAACAGGTCGTGAACGCAAGTCTTAAAACTATTCCCATGGGACGTTATGGTGATCCTAAGGAGTACGGCGATACGGTCGCGTTCTTGGCAAGTGCTAACGCGTCCTATATCACTGGATCGGTTATCCGTATTGATGGCGGCCAAGTGCCGAGTATTTAATCACTATGCTCAGGTTCACTAAAGAGCTGCGCGCAAAAGAACTCCTTTGGCTTTTCATAGCCCTCGTTTTATCGGTTGCCGCATTATCTAGCGTCAGCTTTCTGGCCGACCGTTTACAACGTAGTTTTGAGATCGATGGGCGTACTTTATTAGCCTCTGATTTGTTGATAGCTGCAGATCAGCCCATTGCCACTCAACTCATTGAGGAAGCAAATGCAAAGAAATTAGGAATAGCACAAACCATCGTGTTTCCTAGTATGGTGAGCCATGGTAGCGAAAGTAAATTAAGTTCGCTCAAGGCGGTTAGTAATGCATATCCACTGCGCGGCAAGCTGCAAATTAGTCGTCAAGATGTACGCAGTAATGACAAAAATTATTCTGTGCTTGAGGTCACTGGGATGCCACCCAAAAATATGGTTTGGGTAGACCCCGCTGTATTAATTTCTCTGCAGGCTAAGATTGGGGATCGTCTAACCATCGGGGATCGTCAATTTCAGATTGATGCTGTGATTGTTCGTGAGCTCGATCGCGGGGCCGCGTTTATGAACTTTGCGCCCCGTGTAATGATTTCTTTAGATGATTTAGCAAGCACGGGTCTAATTGGCTTTGGAAGCCGAGTTACCTATCGGCTATTACTTTCTGGAAGTGATGCCCAAATAAAGTCGTATGAAAACTGGGCCACCCGCTTCATCGAACAGCAAAAACTGCGAGGTCTGCGTATAGAGTCTTTAGAGAACGCACAACCGGTGATGCGTAAGACCTTAGAACGCGCTGAACGATTTTTATCGATTGTTGCTTTGATGACCGCTCTCATTTGTGCCCTTGCAATTGCGTTGGCGGCGCGTCGATATGTATTAAAACAAGCAGATATCAGTGCGGTCTGGAAATGCTTTGGTGCCAGTCAAGGCATGATTTTGCGCAGACAGCTCTATCTACTCGCTATTATTGGACTGTCAGCTAGCTTTTTAGGAGCAGCGATCGGTTGGTTTGCTCAAGAAAGTTTGATGCAATTACTTGGAAGCTTAATTCGGGGTAATCTTCCGGCGCCATCCATTTGGCCTATGGTCTGGAGCATTATTTTTGCACTTTTACTGTTGATGGGTTTTGCAGGACCGCCCATGCTCACCTTAAGTCAGATATCACCGTTGCGTTTAGTGCGACGCGAGTTCGGTAAGGTGCCGTTTACAGCCCGTTCGATGGCTGTTTTTGGCTTCATCAGTTGCTTGGCATTAATCTTTTGGGCGACGCGTGATTGGAAGTTGCTGCTGTGGGTCACCATCTGTTTTGGTGCTGGAGCAATCCTCTTTGCGGCCTTAGCGTACGCGGGTCTTTGGAGCCTAAGTCGATTCGTGCAATCTAACCAGTTAGCTAATATTGGCTTTGCACTTCGTTTTGCCATTAGCGCACAGTCGCGGCGGGCTGCCTTTGCAATGATTCAGGTGAGCTCGCTGGCGCTGGCAATCATGGCGCTACTTTTGATCTTTCTGCTACGACAAGATTTATTACAGAGCTGGCAAGCCAATGTGCCGGTCGATGCGCCCAATCGGTTTCTTATTAATATTCAAAACGATCAGAGACAAGCGGTGCGGCAGATGCTAGATAGCGGTGGGGTAGGTCAGGTGCAGTTGTATCCCATGGTACGAGGTAGACTCACGCAAATTAATGGGCGTGAGGTCATGCCCGATCAGTATCAATCTGATAATGCTAAGCGCTTAGTTGATCGGGAGTTTAATTTATCGTATACGTCTATTTTTCCTGAAGATAATCAATTGGTATCAGGGCGATGGTTTGGTGATGATGGCAAACCGCAGATTTCAATCGAAAGCGGGATTGCAAAAACCTTGGGACTAAGCTTGGGCGATCAAATGAGCTTTGATATTGCTGGACAAACGATTACAGCCCCCATCACATCAATGCGTAAATTGGATTGGGGATCCATGCAGGTTAATTTCTTTGTCATTTTTCCACCAGAGGCCTTAAAGAGTTTTCCTCAATCCTGGATTACATCCTATCACCAAGCAAAAAATTTAGATTCCTTGGATATTCAATTAGCGCAGCGGTATCCAAATCTAACGATTGTTGATATTGATAATTCTTTGCGGCAAATTCAAGAGGTCTTAAATCGCTTAGCAAATGCACTTGGCTTGTTACTAGCTTTTACCCTTTGTGCTGCCGTTTTGGTTCTATTTGCAGTTCTGGGCTCAACTCAGGATGATCGGTTTCGAGACGCTGCCTTATTAAAAGCAATGGGCACCTCCAAAAAAACTTTGAGGCAATTAGTATTTATGGAACTTGCAACCATTGGTTTGTTGTCAGGACTTCTTGGGGGCCTTGCAGCGAGTGTGAGCACATGGGCTTTAGGACGCTACCTCCTCGAAATCGAGTTTTACTCGTTTGCGAGCGCGATTGCTCTGGGAATGTTGATTGGGCTGCTTGTTAGTCTGATTGCCGGCGCTCAGTTACATCGCAAAATACAAAGTGCTAGCACGATGGATTGTTTGCGCGCAGCGTAATCAGACTTTAGTTAGCTCTCTTTATTAGGATGTCTTGGCAGTTCAACTAACTTTGTTCCGGCTATTCGGTCTGGCAACCCTTGGCGATTTTTGCGATCGATGTAAATGGTTAGTGGCCATAAAAAGAGAGACACTACGAACAATACGCCAATGATTTGCCATCCTCGTAATGGATAGGCAGCATGAATAACTAAGCAGGGCACTATCCAAAGTGAACCATAGACATAACGCCAGAAAGCCTGTTTTTTTTCGGGACGATAGCCATCCTCTGTGATGAGTTGTATGCGCCACGTTTGCATTGCAAGAGTTTGCCCATTGCGGCGCCAATACCAAGTGAAGTAGAGAGCTAGCACCCCATAGAGATAAAAAAAGGTTAGCCAACTTGGTATTGCCATCCCAAAAACAATGCCAATAATCAGGTTTGGTACAAGGAAGGTAAGGGCAAGAACCCCTAAAAGTATTAATTGCTCGTAGAGATTACAAGAGACCCTACGCCAAAATCGAGGCGAGGGCAATGCATTAAGTTCGCTAGGGTTCATACCCCCAGTTTATTTGATTGCAGGATTTGATGAGGGGTTGCCGCTATTAAGTACTGGACGCGGTTGTATTGTGGGCGAGGTAACCGCTCCGCTTTTTTTCTGGGCACGCTCTTGCTTAGCTAATTTTTGTTTTTCTTCTTCGCTTAGCTGCTGATAAGACTCCCAAGCTGCCTTTTTTTGCTCTGGCGGGAATTGCATACTAGATAAATAATTATCACGCGCCATC
>DBCI01000108.1:41903-42444 GCA_002292975.1 Polynucleobacter sp. UBA962
CCACTTTATTTTTCTACTTTGACTAAAGGTAGGCCAGTCGGATTCTAAAGAAGCGAGAACAGCTTGCTGGAGCGGGCTTAAATTTTTCCAATCCAATTTGGATGTCTGCTTACTTGGCTGAGACTCTTTAGATGGGAGCTTAGTAACAGGTTCTTGCGAGAAAGCAGAAGTGGGTAAAACGCAGATTAGTAAAGCAAAAATACTGAATGAGAACGCTGCTTTATTCATCGCTAAATCTTGTCGTCTTCCGCTTTTTGCTCTTCTGGCTCTGGCTTAGCAAGGGTCTTCATTTTTAAATAGGCCATATACCCGTTATCTGCAAATGCACTCGGAGGAACATCGTCGGTTAACAGTGCAATATCAACGGTGGCAATATCTTTGATGCGAAGATCTTCTTGCCATTCAACAATGGCGATAAGGCCTAGCACGACAACAGCAAAGGGAATAAGCCATGTGGCAAATGACCACATAGGATTGCCAAAGCGCGGCGCATTGAACTGATGGCCAGCGCCAGCCATTTGTCGGTCCAGAATGAAATTAG
>DBCI01000040.1:0-168 GCA_002292975.1 Polynucleobacter sp. UBA962
GTTATTTTTGAAGGGAAGTCACCAAAACCTGTTTATTTGGTCATTGAAAATGATGATGTAAGGTTGCTGGATGCCTCTTATATTTGGGGAAAAACAGTCTGGGAAACTGAGCCAGCCATTAAGGCTAAACATCAAGATCCACAAATGCGGGTTTCCTGTATTGGACGC
>DBCI01000040.1:263-3709 GCA_002292975.1 Polynucleobacter sp. UBA962
ATGGGAAGCAAAAACCTGAAGGCCATTGCTGTTCGGGGAACAAAGGGCGTGGGCAATCTGAAAGATCCTAAAGCCTTCATGAAAGCGAGTGCTGCAGCCAAGGCGGTTCTAGCGGGTCATGCGGTAACTGGCCAAGGCTTGCCAACCTATGGAACCCAAGTATTAATGAACGTTATTAATGAGGTTGGCGCTCTACCGACGCGCAATCACCAAGATGTCCAGTTTGAGGGCGCTAAGGATATTTCTGCGGAAGCAATGGCAACCCCGCGTGCCTCTGATGGTAAAGCGCAGTTGGTTACGAATCAAGCATGCTTTGGTTGTACGATTGCCTGTGGCCGTATCTCGAAAATCGATGACACGCATTTCTCAATACAAAACAAACCCCAATACATCAATGCATCGGGTGGATTGGAATATGAAGCTGCTTGGGCGCTTGGAGCTGCTAATGGAGTCAATGATTTAGAGGCATTGCAATTCGCCAATATGGTCTGCAACGAAGATGGTATTGATCCGATTACATTTGGTGCCACAGTTGGTGCAGTCATGGAAATGTATGAGATGGGCGCCTTAACGAAAGAACAAATCGGCATGGAAGCGCCGTTTGGGTCTGCCAAGGCTCTTTGCCATTTTGCCGAGATAACGGCAAGGGGCGAGGGCTTTGGTAAAGAAATTGGTTTAGGGTCAGCTAGGCTCACCAAGAAATATGGGCAACCCGATTTATCCATGAGTGTGAAAGGACAAGAGTTCCCTGCATACGATGGCCGCGTGATTCAAGGTATTGGTCTAGCATATGCAACCTCGAATCGCGGCGCCTGCCACCTCCGTGGTTACACCATTGCCTCTGAGGTCTTGGGGATCCCAGTCAAAACAGACCCAGCAGAGACCAATGGCAAACCCGAACTAGTGAAGGCATTTCAAGATGCTACGGCAGCATTTGATTCGGCCGGAATTTGTATATTCACAAGCTTTGCTTGGACTTTAGCTGATGTCGCTCCTCAATTACAAGCTGCTTGTGGTGATGAATTCACCGTTGAAAACCTCACCACGATTGGAGAGCGAATTTGGAATATGGAACGCGACTTCAATAACCGTGCAGGCTTTACGAATAAAGACGATAAGTTACCAAAACGCTTAATGACCGAAGCAGCAAAGACCGGACCAGGAAAAGGAACGGTAAGCGGCTTGGACAAAATGTTACCTGAGTACTACAAAGTACGCGGTTGGGATAATGAGGGTCGATTAAGCACAGAGACTCGTAAACGACTTGGTTTATAAAGCGGATGAAGCACCTTATTTTGGGTAACGGCCCCGCTGGCGTTATTGCGGCTGAAGGCATTCGTCGTTTACGACCTAGTGATGAGATTGTTCTCATTGGCAGTGAAGATGCCCCTCCTTACTCACGCATGGCGATTCCTTATTTGCTCGTGGGAAATATTAGCGAAGAGGGTACTTATCTTCGTAAATCTAAGGATCATTTTTCGAAACTAGGGATTCAATTAAAAAAAGCCAGAGCACATTCTTTGGATATCAAGAATAAAATCCTCAAGCTAGAGGGCTCTGATTCAATTCACTTTGATAAATTATTAATTGCTACGGGCTCAGTTCCGGTGCGCCCTCCCATTCCTGGGATTGATTTACCAGGTGTACATCCATGTTGGACCTTGGAGGATGCAAGGGCAATTCAGAAGCTAGCCAAACCAGGAGCACGTGTCTTGCAAATGGGTGCCGGTTTCATTGGCTGCATCATCCTTGAGGCCCTTGCGAGTAAGAACGTGAAATTAACCGTGGTCGAGATGGGCGATCGGATGGTACCGCGCATGATGACTGAAGTAGCGGGAAATCTCATTAAGACATGGGTTGAAGAAAAAGGGATTGCAGTCCACACCAACACTAAAGTGGAGTCAATAACCCAGTCGCAATCAGGTTTGCTAGTAAAACTCTCCAATGGTGAAACCATCGAAGTTGATCTCGTCATTTCAGCAACGGGAGTAAAGCCTAATATTGAGTTCTTAAAAAACTCTAACTTACAAATACAAAGAGGCATTTTGGTCAATGAACAAATGCAAACCTCTCATCCTGATATCTATGCTGCAGGTGATGTAACAGAGAGTGTCGATTTTTGTACTGGAGAGCGCATTATTAATGCGATACAACCTAATGCGGCAGATCAAGCCAGTATTGCAGCATGCAATATGGCAGGTGGTCATGCCACTGCCGTAGGAAGCTTACAAGTAAACGTCCTTGATACCTTGGGCCTTATCTCAAGTTCTTTTGGACAGTGGTCAGGCATTCAGGGAGGTCAGCATGTTGAGCGCTGTAATCCAGATCAGTATCAGTATATTCGTCTTGAATTTGATCAGGATCGATTGATCGGTGCAACTAGTCTTGGCATGACCGATCATGTAGGAGCTATTCGTGGCTTGATTCAGACGCGGGTTGCGCTGGGGGATTGGAAAGAGAAGTTATTGCATGACCCATTGCGCATCATGGACGCATATTTGGCGAAGGCTCAAGCGCAAGCTAACTGGGTCGCTTAAGAAGAATGCAGATTACCTTAAAGCTCTTTGCGAGCCTTTCACACTATTTGCCAAAGCATGCAAACCGTAATGAATTTCAGTTAGAACTCGCCGAGGGTAGCACCATCTCTCAAGTCATCGAACAACAACAACTTCCGATTAAATCAATCCATCTTGTTTTACTAAATGGCCACTTTATTACCCCAGAGAAACGTGACATCACGGTTTTAAAAGAAAATGATGCTCTTGCACTTTGTCCGCCCGTCGCAGGTGGGTAATGGTATTTAAGCGGCTGATGGGATGCAATGTTGCAGACTTAATTCGTTGGCTACCAGAGGCACTTGGCTCTTATTATGAGCTTTCAACACTGGATATAGATGGCCTGCTGTATCGTGATTGTCCCAACCCCCTGATTCGTCTCATTGGAAAAACTAAACCAGACCATCAAGTTTCCCTATTACGGATCCCGCAGTTAGAGCTTAGTATTGAAATGAGCGATTTGGCGCATGATGAGTCAATAAGTATTATCCAGCGCTTTGATCTTTATACTCGCCGGGGTGGTGGTTAACTAGTAAAGCTGTTTATAAATTGGTTCGATATGTTGCAAATTAATTCGAGAAGTTCTACATTCCATAAGCAAGCCATCACTATTTTGGTAAGTGGCATTTTTGCCCAACTTGCATTTGCAAATAATCCAGAATATGAGGCACCCCCCCTTGATGAGGTGGTGGTTTCAGCCAGTGGATATGAGCAGAAAATGATGGATACAGCTGCCTCTATTAATTTAGTGACCATCAATCAAATTCAGAATGGACAGGCAAGAGATAATCTTTCTGAGCCATTAAACCGAGTACCTGGTATCTTTGCTCTCAATCGTCAGAACTACGCACAAGACCTACAAATATCATCGCGTGGTTTTGGGGCAAACTC
>DBCI01000040.1:3783-6621 GCA_002292975.1 Polynucleobacter sp. UBA962
GCCGATGGGCAAGGCCAGATGTCCCACATCGATTTACCATCCACTGATCGTATTGAGGTAATGCGAGGCCCATTCTCTGTGCTTTACGGTAATTCATCGGGTGGCGTGATTCGTGTGTTTACCCAAGATGGTGGCCCCAAGACCGAGCTGCAACCCTATTTTGAAGTTGGTTCTTATGGACAACTCAGGGCTGGACTAAAAGCAAGTGGTAAACCTGGTGAGATCGCTTATGTTGTGGATGCAGGGCAATTTCACACCGATGGGTATCGAGATCAAAGTGCTGCTGATAGGCGCAATGCGAATGCAAAACTCAGTTTTATGGGAGGTCCGGATACAAAGATAATGTTGATTGCCAATAACGTTAGCCTTAAAGCGCAAGACCCAAATGGATTAACCGAGAGCCAATTAATTGCAAATCCCAAGCAAGCTGGTACAAATGCTATATCCCAAAATTCTCGAAAATCAGTCGATCAAACGCAAGTCGGCGCATCGATCGATTTTCGTATTAACCCAAATAACAATCTTTTATTTTCTCCTTACTTGGGTCAGCGTCATGTTCTGCAGTATTTGACCTCCACAACTGCGGGATCTGGAGTGATTGATTTAGTTCGTTCTTTTTATGGCATGGATAGTAAATGGATTCATCAAAATAAATTTTTTGATATGCCAATCACCGTGGTGACTGGCATTGATATGAATGAGAACGACGATCGTCGCCGGACTTATACCAATAGCGGTGGCACTGCGGTTTATAGCAGCACTGCCTCACAAGATTATGCGATGAGTGCTAAGAATTTCGATCAATATCTGCAAGCCGATTTTCGATTTTCAGAGCGTTTGGCATTTAATGCAGGGATCAGAAACTCGCAAACCAGTTTGAGTTCAACAACGAATAATGCCATTACCTTAAATACAGGCTCTACTGAATTTAGGGCTATGACTTATATGGCATCGTTGCAGTACTATTTGAATGAAATGTCGAATGTGTATGTATCGTATGGCTCAAGTTTTGATACCCCGACATTAAATCAAGTTTTTTATAGTGCTAATGGCGCAGTTAATGGTTCTAGTTGTACGTCTTCATGTTCTAATTTCGGGCTTTTAGCCGCCAAAACCAAGCAAGTAGAGCTAGGTTTTAAATCAAGATTATCGCCCTTCATCAAAACCAATATTGCAGTATTTAATGCGGATACCACAAATGATATTGTTATTGGTGCATCAAATGCAGGAAGAAATTCATTCACAAACGCTCCAAAGACAAATCGTCAAGGTTTTGAGGGTAGTGCGCAGTTTAAGTTACCTTATTTTTTTGAAACCAACTTGGCATATACGTGGTTGAGAGCAACGGTAAAGGAGTCGTACCTCACAAACTCTACTAATTTGTCAACATTCAATACCGTTGAAAGCGGTAATCAGATTCCAGGGGTTCCTAATCAGGGCCTATTCGCTGAGCTGCTTTGGGTCAAACCCAATAAGTCAGTAGAAGCCGCTATTGAAGCACGGGCGAATGGGGCTATGGATGCTAATGATCTGAATACGCAATATAAGGCGCCTGGCTATGCCGTGATGAATATTAGGGGAGTGTTGCGTCAAGAAATTGCTGGTGGCTGGTCTTTTTCACAATTCTTTAGGCTCAACAATGTATTTGATCGCTCTTACGTTGGTTCGGTGATCGTAAACCAATTTTTCCTTCGCTCGTATGAGCCCGCCCCCACCCGAAATTGGATGATCGGCGCTAAGGCGAGCTATCAGTTTCATTAAAAAGTGACCCTTAGGGCGAATAGATGAGGGGTATCTAAGGCAAAACCCTAATCTGCAACTGTATGCATTACGCTCAAAAGAGATTAAATTAAAGAATCCGCAATTGGAATAAAAAGTATTCAGAAAAAGAAGGGAAACAACCATGAACCAGAGACTGATTTCAGTAGCAACACTTTCAACGCTCGCCTCATCACTGATGATTCTGCAGGGATGCGCGACAGCGCCCCCCCCAGCACCTAAAGCCGCGGCTGCCCCAGCTCCTGTAGCAGCGGCACCAGCGCCAGCACCAGCATGGAAGCAGGGTATGGGCCCTGATATGGCCAATTCCAAGTTAGCTCCTTTGCCCGGAAAAATGACGGTCACCCCTGTTAGTGAAATTCCCATTGATAAGCTCAAATTACCCCCAGGCTTCAAGATAGAGGTTTGGGCAACCGGTATGCCCGGTGCTCGTGCGATGGCACGCGGTGATAACGGCAAAATTTACATCGGCACCCGAGCGATTGGACGTGTCTATGAGTTAAGTGACAACGGTAAAGAGCGTACCAGCCGTGTAGTGGTTGATAAATTAGTTCAGCCCGCTGGCGTTGCCTTTAAGAATGGCTCTTTATATGTGATGTCTATTAATAAGGTTCTGCGTTACGACGGGATTGAAAAAAATCCAAGCGTGGCACCAGTGGATTTAACGGCTAAATTTAATTTGCCGCCCGAGCAACACCACAACTGGAAGTACATTGCATTTGGACCTGATGGGAAGTTGTATGTTCCATTTGGAGCGCCTTGCAATATTTGTGAGTTGCCAACCCCCGAGTATGCTCAGATTCGTCGCTACAACGCCGATGGATCCGGCATGGAAGTGTTAGCAACCGGAGTGCGTAATACCGTGGGCTTTGATTGGCATCCAACCACCAAGCAACTCTGGTTTACCAATCATGGACGCGATTGGATGGGTGACGATAAGCCAAATGACACCTTAAGCCGGATGCAAAAAACGGGATTGAACTACGGCTTCCCTCATTGTCATGAAGGTAATATGCCCGATGATGTTGTGAAGAAGGCTAATCCATGCGCAGGCGTTGA
>DBCI01000040.1:6711-10176 GCA_002292975.1 Polynucleobacter sp. UBA962
ACCGGCAATATGTTCCCTGCTGAATATAAGAATGCTGCCTTTATTGCACGCAAAGGTTCATGGAACCGAAATCAAAAAACCGGTTTTGATGTCGTGATGGTTAAGGCTGGCACAGATGGTAAAAACGCCAAGATCACTCCATTTATTACTGGCTTTATGAACCCAGCCGATCAATCATTCTGGGGTCGTCCCGCATATTTATTGCAGATGCCTGATGGCTCGATGTTGGTATCCGATGAGCAGTTAGGTGCAATTTATCGAGTGACCTACAAAAAGCAGCAAGTAGCAGCGAAGTAATTCGCAGCATTGATGTGCAGTATTTAGGAATAGCGACGTTAGCTTTAGGACTAGTTTGTTCTACCGCAACGTCGCTTTCTTTTGCTCAAGAAATTAGCGCCAAGGTGCAAGTTTGTGGCGCTTGCCACGGTCCAGACGGAAACTCGAAGATTGCGGGCACTCCATCCTTAGCGGGACAACCAAAGACCTTTCTAGAAAATCAGTTAGTCATGATTCGGGAAGGGATGCGCGACATACCGGCCATGAAAGGACAGCTCGATGGTGTAAACGACGCAACCATCATTGCACTTGCTAAGTTTTATGCTAGCAGCCCTGCGGTTTCACAAGCAGGACCACGCAATCCCGCTTTATTTGAAAAGGGCCAAGTCATTTCAAAGGAAGCGCTGTGTGGTACTTGCCATTTACCCAACTACGTTGGCAGAGATCAGATGCCACGGATTGCGGCTCAGCGTGAAGATTACCTCTTGTATAGCATGCGACAGTTTCGCTCTAACCAAGCGATTGGCAGAGACACAATCATGGCAGCTTCGCTCTATGGCATGAGCGACGATGATCTAAAAGCCATTGCCCATTACCTCTCACAATTAAAGTAAACCTATGACCGCATTCATTGATCGCGTTGACCATTTAGTACTTACCGTCACGGATATCGAGAAAACCACCCAGTTTTATGAGAAGACTCTTGGATTTGAGCGCGAGTTCTTTAAAGGACCCGAGGGGCAACCTCGTTATGCGCTCTTGTTTGGGCAATACAAAATTAATCTACAAGATAAGCAAACAGAAACACCTACAAAAGCCATGGTGCCCACCATCGGCGCAGGCGATTTTTGCTTAATCTCTAAAGTTCCCTTGGACGACTTCATAGCCCATCTGCAAAAAATTGGGGTTCCAATTCATACAGGACCCGTCCAAAGGCGGGGTGCTTTAGGCCCAATTCGATCGGTTTATTTACGAGATCCGGATGGAAATTTGGTTGAAGTAGCGGAATATATCTAGCAAACCCTCATTTTTTAGCCCTCAAAAGCCTCCGAATGGAGGCTTTTTTAGTTTAGTAAACATCTGATTTATATATAGTTTTTACCTTTTCGTGATTTATTTATCTTAAAAACCAATAAATATGTATATTTTTGTTGACAAAGATTTATGTAAATTTAGAATTACACTTAGGAAATGTAGGTTATTTCAATTTTGTGGCAGAGGGTGTCATAAAACCCGCGTGCGGGTGGAGCACGAGGAGTAGGGTGTCTTTCAAAGGGAGAAAACTATGTCAGACCCAAATAAGGTGTGGCCCACAGGTTTAACTGAGGCCGAATCTGAAGAGTTGCACCGTAATCTAATTCAAGGCACGCAGTTTTTTGGCATGATTGCAGCACTTGCCCATTTGCTTGCGTATATTTACTCGCCTTGGCTGAAATAAGGAGATAAAAAAATGATTTACGGAAAAATGTGGTGTGTAGTAAAACCATCGGTAGGCATTCCATTATTTTTGGGCGCTTGCGCAGTTGGCTCATTTGCTGTTCATACGATGATTCTCAACAATACAACGTGGGTTAAGGCATTCTTGAATGGCAATGCTGCAGCAACAGCTTCAGCATCAGGATCAGCGGCACCAGCGGCACCTGTAGCGAAGAAGTAAAGTACTTTAATTTTTCACTAGTCCGAGGTCGGCGGGTCTCGGACTTTTTACTTTTAGAGACGGAGTCTTGACAACAGATTATGCTGATGGTGAGATTCAATGATGAAACGCCTTAGTCAAAAACTGGTGCAATCGTGGGCCAACTTAGGTTCAAGGTTTTTGCCTTTTGCGGACGCCGCCACCCCTGATTTACCGCTTTCTCGACTGCTCCGACTTTCTCTCTTTCAGGTTTCAGTTGGCATGGCTTTGGTGCTACTCATTGGGACCTTAAATCGCGTCATGATTGTTGAGTTGGGTGTTCCAGCATCCCTCGTGGCTGTGATGGTCTCCTTGCCCCTCGTGTTTGCCCCATTTCGGGCCTTAATTGGGTTTCGTTCGGATACGCATCGCTCCGAACTAGGATGGCGTCGGGTCCCTTATATGTGGATGGGCACCTTAGTGCAATTTGGTGGGTTAGCGGTTATGCCATTTGCATTATTGGTTCTATCGGGCGGCGGTCAATCGGCAAGTGCGCCAGCATGGATTGGGCAAGCCTCTGCAGCCTTAGCATTCTTGCTGGTGGGTGCGGGAGTTCATATTACCCAGACCGTGGGCCTTGCACTCGCTACCGATTTAGCGCCACAAGAATCGCAACCTAAAGTGGTGGGACTTATGTACGTGATGCTCCTACTTGGAATGATTGTGAGTGCGTTTATCTTTGGGCTGGTCCTTGAAGAATTTACCCCAGGACGCTTGATTCAAGTGATTCAGGGATGCGCAATCACCACCATGATTTTGAATGTGATTGCGCTATGGAAACAAGAAACGCGTGATCGCAGTAGACGCTTTCAGAATCCAGATCAACCGACCTTTAAACAATCGTGGGATCTCTTTTGCCAAGGTGAACATGCGCTACGTCGTTTATTAGCGGTGGGACTCGGCACGATGGCGTTTACGATGGAAGATGTCTTGCTTGAGCCTTATGGTGGGGAGATATTGAA
This sequence comes from Polynucleobacter sp. UBA962, assembly GCA_002292975.1. Lineage (GTDB taxonomy): Bacteria > Pseudomonadota > Gammaproteobacteria > Burkholderiales > Burkholderiaceae > Polynucleobacter. Next base: position 9,625 of record DBCI01000040.1, read on the forward strand.
ATTGAGCGTTAGCTCTACCACCTACCTGACGGCTGCTTTAGCATGTGGCGGACTATTTGGCTTTGGATTGGCATCCCGAATTTTGAGCAAAGGAGCCGATCCTTTTCGGATGGCCAGTATTGGAGCGATGGTAGGCCTTCCCGCATTTATGGCTGTGATTGTTGCTGCGCCGATGGCCTCGGCCTACTTATTTAGTTTCGGAGTTTTCTTAATTGGCTTTGGGGGTGGTCTGTTTGGTCACGGCACGCTCACTGCGACGATGAACCTTGCACCTCCCGAGCAACGCGGATTGGCATTGGGTGCTTGGGGCGCGGTCCAGGCAACCAGCGCTGGAGTGGCAGTAGCGCTTGGAGGAATTATTCGGGATATTGTGAACTACTTTGCGATGCGAAATAGCCTGGGGGAGAGCTTGGCAGATCCCAGCACCGGCTATGTTGCGGTGTATTTCATTGAAATAATTTTATTACTGGCAACCATCATAGCGATGGCGCCTCTGATCAAAAGCAAGTTACCAGTGCGTAAATTACAGACAAGTTAAAAAGTATTATCAAC
>DBCI01000040.1:10318-14889 GCA_002292975.1 Polynucleobacter sp. UBA962
GATTCCACGATGATGGAGCAGAACACCGCTCCAATGATGGCAGTGATGACGGCCATGATGGGCCCGCTAATCTGCATCCCAAAGTCATAGCCAAACTTTAGGCCAAGGCAAACAGCTAGCAGGTAGGGGATCAAAAAAAGATACTCTTTGAGGCTCTTCATGATTTCTATCTTACCCATTCTTTGGGCTTAAGCAAATAGCGCTATTCAGAGACATAATTGGATCATCACACAATAGCTTTGGAGTAAAGCCATGATCAGAATGAAATATCTCATTACTATACTTTTTGTCGCTAACGCATCATTCTCCTATGCAGCAGATACCACTTCGTCGTCTTCAGGCCCTGCCTGGCTCACAGAAGCCCAAAATGAAATTAAGGAAAAAAACTATGATAGTGCAGTCAAAACATTATTAGCTGCCAATGAGCCAAACTCAGCGGACTGGAACAATCTCCTCGGTTTTGCCCAACGCAAGAAGTCTCCACCCGATTTAAATGCGGCAGAGCGTTATTACCAAGCAGCCCTAAAAATAGATCCAAAGCATAAGGGTGCTTTGGAGTACTACGGCGAACTCTTTCTGATGAAAAATAATCTCCCAGGAGCTGAACAGATGCTAGCTCGCCTAGACAAAGTCTGCTTCTTCTCGTGCGAGGAATACCGAGATTTAAAAGAGGAAATTGCTAAATACAAGGCGAAGAAATAGGCAAGCTCTATTTAATCATCCCAGCGTTTTTAGCATCCTCCATGGCAAGCGGAGTTTTCTCTTTCATGAACGCAGGTATTTGTTTTAATGGAATATCCACTAATACAAAGCCCAGATCCTCAAGACGTTTTTTGGTATCCACATCGGCATTTAATTTACCAATAAAGTCGGACATCTTTTCTTGCAGAGCGAGTGGTGTCGATTTGGGCATGGCAACACCCCGATAAGCGCCATCAATCCAGTTCAGACCCAGTTCCTTAAAGGTGGGCACATCGGGTAGTGCAGGGTGACGTTTTTCGGTGGCAATCGCAAGAGTGCGCACCTTTCCTTTTTGTTGAATCGCAAGCGGTAAATATCCCATGGCGCCACTGACGTGCATGCCAATGAGCGAAGAAATCAAATCACCGGTTCCCTTAAAGGGTACGTACTCGACCTTGACACCTGCAAGCTTATTGAGCCTTTCGGTCGCCATATGGTTGGCAGAGAATTGGGCAGAGCCCGCTAGCGTGAGCTTGCCGGGACTTTTCTTGGCTGCGGCAATAAAGTCTTGGTAAGTTTTATAAGGACTGTCTGCCGATACCATTAAGGCGTCGGGCGTGAAGTGATAGTAGTAAATGGCGTTGATATCCGCTGTCTTGTATTGGATACCTTCTTGCAGTGGTTGCAAGATCACATGTGGAATATTGACCCCAATCACATTACTGCCATCATTCGGATAGGTGTTCAGTTGGCTCCATACTAGCGCGCCACCCGCTCCCGCACGGTTTACCACAATCATGGGCTGATTAAATTTTTTGGCAGAGATATCAGCTTGTAAACGAGCGACGATATCGGATTCACCAGCGGCAGGAAATGGAATGATGTATTGAATTTGTTTATCGATCACAGGCTGTGCAAAGCTGGTACCAAATCCTAACAACAGACTCATGGCTGCGGCATTTAACAATAAGCGAATTGGTTTGTTCATAAGGCCTCCTAGTACCTTTCAGTGTTTACCAAAATGGTGAAATAAAAACTTCGGATCTACCCTAGGTTTAATCATTTTTTGCAGAAATAGCCGCAATGACGGCCGCTGTGACATCCTGCATCATGGCCTTACCCCCTAAGTCGCGGGTATGGAGGGTGGGATTGGCGGTCACAGATTCAATCGCACCCATCAAGAGCTTGGCGGCTACTGGCTCCCCGAGATGCTCTAGCATCATCACCGTTGACCAAAAGGTACCAATGGGGTTTGCTAGACCTTGCCCCATGATGTCAAAGGCAGAACCATGAATTGGTTCAAACATCGAGGGGTAGCGTCTTTGCGGGTCGATATTCCCGGTGGGGGCTATCCCCAGGCTGCCTGCTAAGGCGGCTGCTAGGTCGCTAAGTACATCAGCATGTAAATTGGTCGCAACAATCGTATCCAAAGACTCGGGACGGTTCACCATGCGGGCAGTAGCAGCGTCGACCAATTCCTTGTCCCAGCGCACATCGGGGTAATCCTTGGCAACTTGAAGTGCGATCTCATCCCACATGACCATGGCATGACGCTGGGCATTCGATTTAGTTATCACCGTTAGATGTTTTTTAGGACGCGAACGTGCGAGCTCAAATGCAAAACGCTGAATACGCTCAACACCGACACGCGTCATGATGCTCATATCAGAGGCTACTTCAATCGGATGACCTTGGTGTGCTCGGCCACCCAATCCGGAGTACTCACCTTCGGAGTTCTCCCGCACAATCACCCAATCCAATTGATCCGGTTTGCAATTTCGTAGGGGTGTCTGGATACCGGGCAAGATCCGGGTGGGACGGACATTGGCGTATTGATCAAATCCTTGGCAGATTTTGAGACGTAAGCCCCATAAGGTGATGTGATCGGGTATCTGTGGATCACCAGCGGAACCGAACAAGATGGCGTCCTTTGCGCGAAGGGGCTCTAAGCCATCATCGGGCATCATCTTGCCAGTCTTGCGATAGAAGTCTCCGCCCCAATCAAAGCGCTCACATTGAAAGGTAATTTCTGGAAAGCGCTTGCTAATCGCCGCAAGGACTTTTTCACCCTCAGGGATTACTTCTTTACCAATCCCATCACCAGGAATGGATGCAATTTTATATATTTTCATGAGTTAGTTTCGTGTGGCTATATACCTCCGGAGCTTAACAGAATCCCTTTTGCCCAAAAAGGGAAGTTGGGACCCAATATCTGAGAAAATAGAACTTTCAATAAAGAGCCCAAAGACCCCCACCCATGGAAGCAGGGAGAATCAGACTTTCTGATCATTTAAGCCAGCAACTGGCTGCCGATCAATCCATTCATCGGGATTTAGGAAGACTAATCCACGACATTGCGACTGCCGTCAAAGAAATTGCGTTGTTAACGTCGCAGGGTGCCTTAGCAGGCGTCTTGGGTAATTTATCCAGTCAAAATGTGCAGGGCGAGACCCAAAAGAAACTCGATGTTCTCTCTGACGAGATCTTGATTGAGACCTTTCGCTCGGGCAAGCTAGTTGCCGGTATCGCCTCCGAAGAAAATGATGCGCCCATTACCAATAAAAGTGGGGGACCTTTTCTGAGTTTATTTGATCCCTTAGATGGTTCATCCAATATTGATGTCAATGTCTCGGTAGGCACCATCTTTTCCATTCTGAATGCTCCAAAAGATCGGAGCCCCGAGTTAACAGATTATTTGCAATCTGGCAGAAAACAAATTGCGGCTGGATATGCGGTGTATGGACCGTCCACCATGCTCGTATTAAGCATTGGCAGAGGTACTCATGGATTTACCTTGGATGCAGGCACCGGTGAGTTCATCCTGACCCATCCCAATATCCAGATCCCCGCAGACACCAGTGAGTTTGCAATTAATACAAGCAATGAGCGATTTTGGGAAGCGCCTGTTGCGCGCTACATTAGTGAATGCAAAAAGGGCAAGACCGATGTGCGTGGTCGCGATTTCAATATGCGTTGGATCGCTAGTATGGTTGCAGATGTGCATCGCATCCTGATGCGTGGTGGGATATTTATGTATCCCAAGGATACAAAAGATTTAAGTAAGCCCGGACGTCTGCGCTTAATGTATGAGGCCAACCCCATGACCTTTGTGGTTGAACAAGCTGGTGGCTTGGGATCAACCGGGCGTCAGCGGATCTTGGAGCTAAAACCAGAGAGCATTCATCAACGGGTTCCTGTGATTTTAGGATCGCGTAATGAAGTCGAGCGCGTGGAGCAATACCATCGCGAGTTCGATCAAATAAATTAATTATGAATATGAGTACAACACACATGACGAGTAGAGAATTAGCCAATGCAATTCGTTTCTTAGCCATCGACGCAGTGGAGAAATCCAAATCGGGACACCCCGGAGCTCCGATGGGCATGGCCGATATTGCCGAGGTGCTCTGGCGCCATCATTTAAACCATAATCCAGCAGATCCCCACTGGATCAATCGGGATCGCTTTGTGCTTTCTAATGGCCATGGTTCGATGTTGATCTACGCTCTGTTACATCTGACCGGTTACGCAGTCTCGATTGAGGATATTAAAAACTTTAGGCAGTTGCATAGCATTACTGCCGGACACCCCGAGGTGGACATTACGCCAGGGGTCGAAACCACCACCGGACCATTAGGTCAGGGCCTAGCAAATGCAGTAGGTATGGCTCTTGCCGAATCGATCCTTGCTAAACGCTTTAATCGTCCTGGACACACCATCATTGATCACCATACCTATACCTTCTTAGGCGATGGTTGCTTGATGGAGGGCATTAGCCATGAAGTTTGTTCTCTCGCAGGTGTTTGGGGACTCAACAAACTCATTTGTTTCTATGATGACAACGGCATCTCGATTGATGGTCATGTCGATGGTTGGTTCAAAGACGATAC
>DBCI01000054.1:0-5823 GCA_002292975.1 Polynucleobacter sp. UBA962
AAATAAAAATCCCAGCTAGTAATTGCTGGGATCGGCTATTGGTTTGTGGGAAAAAATTGAATTGGAACTCTAAATGACCTCATCTTTTAGCCAGTACCACCGATAAAGGAATGACTGACCAAAACGACGGAATGGGGCAAAAAGTTCGGATCTAATCTTGCCAAAGATGTTGGGGTACTCTAACTCAGAAGAGTAGATCGGTAAGTTAAATACAGGATCATTTTGATCTTTTCCAGCGACCCGTTGGGCTAATCGTTTGCCTGCCCAGGTGGAGAAAGAAACACCATTGCCACCATATCCCACGGCATACCAAACATTCGTGTTGGGGTTTGGTTTTGTAATACGGGGCATCATATCGTGGCTGACATCGACCCAACCCCACCAGGAGTAATCTACTTGAATACCGGCAAGAGGTGGAAACTTGCGGGCAATACCATCTAATAACAGTTGATAATGTTTTGGGTTACCTGCATCGCTACCATGAATAGAGCTGCGGCTACCTATTTGCAGACGATTATCTTTCAAAAGGCGATAATAAAAACGCAATTTCCGGGTGTCGGTTAAAAAAACATGAGAACGAAATTGTGTAGCAGAGATTTCTGCAGCAGTAAGAGGTCGAGTAACGAGGGAGTTTGAGAGTACTGGTAGGATCTTATTCTTCAAGCTTGGATTGACATTTTGTCCTGTATAGCCACCCGTGCAGAAGGCAACCCGTTTGGCTTTAACAACGCCAGTTGGAGTATATAAGTGCTCGATACCATTGATCGATTTAGATTCTAGTACTGGACTTCCTGTATATATTTTTACACCCAAGGCCTGTGCTTTTTTTAGCATGCCAAAGTTAAACTTTAGAGGATGTATGCCAATACCCTCTTCTTCAAGCAGAGCTCCATGAGCATCGCGATCATCACAATAACGCTCCTTGATTTCAGCTACCGATAATATTTGGGGTTTATATCCAAAGATGGATCGCTTGACATGTGCTTCGTTTTCTAAATAGGCTAATTTATCTGGCCGATGAGCAACATATAAATGACCCCCCGGAGTTGCCTCGCAATCAATTTCAGAGGTCAATTGAGCAAAATTATCAAATCCAGTACGGATTTCACGATCTAGTCGTTTTGCAGTATCTAGACCCCAACGCTCAATCCATTGAGAGCGACTCAATCGCCCGCTTGCATTTTGACCTTGACCGCCATTTCTACTGGAGCAACCCCAAGCGGTTTGATTGGCCTCCAGGATAACTGCTTGAATACCATATTCTTGGGCTAAGTAAAGAGCAGTGGAAATGCCGGTTGCTCCGGAACCGACAATCACTACATCGGCATCCATATCACCTGGGACGGGACCATTAGTTTGTGGTGGTAAGCCTGCGCTGGCTACCCAGTAGGTAGGAGAGTAGTCTTGATTGGTTCCTGGAATGGAATCAACCAAGGGGTCATGGAATGGGTTGTAGACTTGCATCGTAATGATATTAAAGCATCAGGGATTGATGTCGATATTATTTCGGAAAAATAGGCTCACGGTTTTTGCGATATACATCTTTCATGCAGATCTTGCCATCTTTAAAGAAAAATAGATCAACGCCATCCATCTCAAAAAAAGCACCATCCGCTTGACGGGTCGCAATAAAAGTCCATTCTGAAAAGCCCCGTTCCCCAATAACCTCATTCTTGTTCCTGGGAACCCATTTGGCATCTGGAAACATTGCAAAGGTATTGATAAACGCTTCTTTAATTGCAGATTTACCTTTAATTGATGCACCAAATTGCTTATCACCAAGCGCAGGTCTAAATTCACAATCATCGGTAATCATCGATACAATAGCATCAGGGTCATGTCGATTAAACGCTTCACAAAAAGCATCGAGTAATTGAACTAGTTTTATAGTTTCAGTGGCATTGTTCATTTGTATTTTCCGTATAAGAAATGAGATTCTAAATGATGTTTCAACAAATGATCCACTCTAATTGTTTTAAGTGAGTGAAGCCAAGATGCAATCTCATTTTATCGTTTCTATCGTATTTGCCAGTATCGGAGCAATTCTTTTTGCTGCTAAAGCCATTGTGGTGAAGTTTTCGTATCAGTATGGCGCCACAGCCGATGTGATTCTAACTTTACGCATGGTCTTTTCATTGCCCATCTTTTGGCTTGCAGTCTGGTGGAGTCAACGCCACTCCGCATTACAGCCCTTAATCCGGAACGATGTTGTGAAGGTATGCGGTATTGGTTTGTTGGGATACTTCTTATCTGCTTATCTTGATTTTTTAGGGCTGCAATATATCTCTGCTGGATTGGAAAGGGTAATCTTGTATCTGACTCCAGCAATTGTCTTGGTTTTATCTAAATTTCTATTGAACAAAGCCATTGATCGAAGGCAATATCTAGCCATGGTCGTCGCCTACCTTGGCATCATGTTGGTATTTATGCACGATATTCAGATTAATGAAGGCGGGGCTGTTGTCCTTGGAAGTATCTTGGTATTTTTGGCAGCGGTGATCTATTCCTTCTATTTAATCTTTGCAGGTGAGTTGGTTGGTCGAGTAGGTAGTATTCGTTTAGTGGCTTTAGCAAGTGCCTCAGCGACAGTCGCTGCCTGCCTCCAGTCGATCCTACTCGATTTCAATCAGTTATTCATACAAAGTACGGAGGTTTACCAGCTTGCTTGGATTAATGCCCTATTTTGTACCTTTATACCAATGGTATGCATCATGATGGCGGTGCAACGCATTGGCTCAAGTATGACTGCGCAGGCCAGTACGATCGGCCCGGTTGGAACTGCTTTCTTAGGGTGGTATTTTTTAAGTGAACCCATTAGCCTCTTACAGCTAGTTGGTATTGGCGTTGTATTGCTCGGCATTGCGATATTGATATCGATTGGTAATACAAAAGAAGCCCCAGAGACTGGAAGCCCTTAGCGTCTTTTATTCATTAGCCTTGATGCTTGTCTTGAAAAGTAACAACGTGATCGGCTCCTAAGCGGATGCCAATTTTTTCGCCAATCGCATGATTGTGATGACTGGGGACAAAGGCAAATACTTCTTGTCCGGATTGAAGTTTCAGGGTGTATAAAAAATCTGCCCCTCTAAAAGCCTTACGAACTACCTCTGCTTGCATAGGGCTCTCATCATCGTGTTGAATATCATCGGCCCGCAAGAGCACATCAATTTGCTTGCCAGGGGCGATATGCTCCCCATCATCGAGTTGCAATTGCCCAAGCTCAATCATTACAGCACCGTTAGCCTGAGTTTCTCCTTGAATAAATACACCCCGACCAATAAACTCAGCGACATAGCGGTTAATCGGCTTGTGGTAAAGATCGTAAGGGGTATCCCATTGGACTATTTTGCCGTTGTTCATAATGCCAATGTGATCGGCGATGGCAAAGGCCTCAAATTGATCATGCGTAACGAGGAGGGCAGTTACATTATTTGCTTTCAGAATATCGCGCATCTCGTCCGCAAGTCGCTCGCGTAAATCGATATCAAGATTCGAGAATGGTTCATCTAGCAAAATTAGATCAGGCTCGGGTGCCATTGCTCTTGCCAAAGCCACTCGTTGCTGTTGACCCCCAGAGAGTTCGTGAGGGTAGGCCGCCGCTTTATCGTGTAAAGATACCCGCTCCAACCACCGCATTCCCCTTTGTCTTCGATCTGCGGTTGAACCTTCGCGCAAACCAAAGATAACGTTCTCAAGCACCGTTAGGTGTGGAAATAGTGCAAAGTCTTGAAAAACCATGCCAACCTTACGATCTGCCGGGGAAACTCGGATGCTTTTTGAGCTCACTGTTTTGCCATGAATCTGAATCTCACCCATCTGCAAAGGCTCAAAGCCACAAATAGCACGTAGTACGGTTGATTTTCCACACCCAGAAGGGCCTAGAAGGCATGCAATATCACCCTGGGGAAGGCTAAAACTAAGCCCATTCACAATTTCTAAGATGCCAGAGCCATCTTGCTTTGGAAACTGAATGGCAATGTTTTCAAGCGAAATTAGGATTGGATTGGAATTCATCCCTATAATTTTCTCATTGAATTGCTTAAATTCACAAATCCTGTACAAATAGCAGATAAGACCCTCATCAATCACTCTCTCATGCGCGCCGCTGCAATTCTTCTTTCTTTATTCTTATCTTTGCCGATTATTGGCTTACTTTTGCCTCTTTTTTGGGGTGGAGGGCAACCCCTATCATCCGCAGAGTTAGGAGAAATAGGCGATAGTACGCTTCTTCATTTATGGAATTACGTCTTAACTGATTATGTGGTCACTACACTCTTACTGGGCCTTGGTGTTGGCATTGGTGTCTTTATTCTCGGAGTAGGTAATGCATGGTTAGTGGCAAATTATCAATTCCCAGGTAAAAAACTATTTGAGTGGGGGCTTATTTTGCCCTTAGCCGTTCCCGCCTATGTCATGGCTTATCTCTTCGTTGATTTTTTACAGTTCTCCGGACCATTACAAACTATCCTGCGCGAGAGTTTTGGGATCCATGCGGCTTTACCCGATCCGCGTTCCTTGGGTGGCGCTATTTGGACTTTTTCTCTTTGTTTGTATCCCTATGTGTACTTAGTCGCCCGTACTTCATTTTTAGATCGCAGCGCACATCTAATGGAGGCAGCAGAAACCTTGGGTTATAGCAGTGTTGAGGCATTTATTCGCTTAGTGTTGCCTATGACAAGACCAGCGATCTTCACGGGTATTGCCTTGGCGCTCATGGAGGTCTTAGCGGACTTTGGGGCGGTCTCTTATTTTGGTTTACAGACCTTTGCAACCGGGATCTTCAAGGCCTGGCTTTCCTTTGGGGACCGAATGGCGGCTGTGCACCTATCGCTGATGTTGTTGACCTTTGTCTTGCTGGTGTTTTACTGGGAACAGCATAACCGCTCACGTCAGCGCTACGCACTGGTCAATACCACTTCACAGGGAGTAATTCCGAAACGTTTGCAGGGTGCGCATGCACTCTATGCATCTTGCTTTTGTGGACTAACTTTATTTTTAGCATTTGTATTACCTATGCTGATATTGCTGAACTTGCTATTGAGTGAGGGCTTCACCATGGACCCCCGTTACTTTTCTTGGTTAAAGAATTCCTTGGGACTCGCTGCACTCACTGCAATCGTAGCGGTTATCTGTGCTGTATTTCTTGCGTATGCTGCGCGCTTAAGTCAAAGTCAAACACTGCGATCAATGAACCGCGTACTAACGGTTGGATATGCCTTACCCGGCGCTGTTTTAGGTGTCGGCATCCTATCACTCATGGGATTATTAGATGTTGCATGGTTTATGTCAGTGAGCGTTGGTGTTTTAGTGTATGCCTATCTGATTCGTTTTTTATCGGCCGGACTTCAAAGTATCGAAACAGGATTAACCCGAATTACCCCAGCGATGGATGGTACCGCTGCATTATTGGGTGCAAAGCCATGGGAGATGATCCGCAGAATTCATCTACCTCTATTACGGCGTAGTGTGTTGACTGCCTTACTCTTCGTATTTGTTGATGTCATGAAAGAGTTACCTGCCACATTGCTACTACGACCATTTAATCTCGATACTTTGGCAGTGGCCACTTATCAACTTGCAGCGGATGAGCGACTTGCTGAACTTGCACTGCCAGCCTTAAGCATAGTCTTGGTTGGACTTTTGCCAGTCATCTTATTAACAAGGGCCATCTCAAAAGAGCGCTAGAAGCCCCAAAATCATCAATACTATTGATAATCATTCTCATTTGTGATAGGATACTTCCTAGTGTACTGATCAATAGGGATTGCAGAATGGTTTCAAAATATGGTGATTGGCTAACCCGGCTAAAATTATTCTTAGTAG
>DBCI01000054.1:5877-18098 GCA_002292975.1 Polynucleobacter sp. UBA962
AACTCGAGCAAGGGGTTCGCAACGGAACCAAACAAAGAGCTTAATCTTTATTCGGCGCGGCATTACCAAACCGATGAGGCTTTGTATGCCAATTTCACAAAATCCACAGGAATTAAGATCAACCGCATTGAGGCTGATGACAATGCATTATTAGAGCGCCTTAATAGTGAGGGGACAAAAAGTCCTGCCGATGTTATTTTGTTAGTAGATGCAGCGCGATTATGGCGTGCACAGGTTAATGGGATGTTTAGGCCTACTCAATCAAAGCTTTTAGATCAGCGCATTCCAATGAACCTGCGGGCAAAAGCAGATACCGACGGTACGACTTGGTTTGGTTTCTCCACCCGAGCTCGTATCATTGTTTACAACAAAGCAAGCATCAATCCTCAAAATGTAAATACGTATGAAAAGCTTGCTGAGCCCGCGAATAAGGGTAAGGTTTGCACGCGTTCTGGATCGCACCCATATATGTTGTCCTTGGTGGGTGCATTGATTGAGCGTGATGGCTCAGTTGCTACAGAGCAATGGGCAAAGGGCATGGTGGCAAATATGGCTCGCTCTCCAAAAGGTGGAGATACTGATCAAATTAAAGCAGTTGCCTCTGGAGAATGTGGCGTTGCTATAACAAATTCTTACTACCTTGCGCGTCTCATGCGTTCCATAAAGCCCGAGGACATGGCGATTGTCGCTAAGGTGGGGCATATTTGGCCCAATCAAAACGCAGGTGGTGTTCATATCAATATCTCTGGGGGAGGGGTAGCAAAAAATGCACCAAATCCTAAAGCGGCTGTAAAGTTCTTGGAGTATTTAGCTAGCGACGCTGCACAGATTTATCTAGCAGATGGTAATAATGAATGGCCTGCCGTGACTTCAGTCAAGGTGGATAACTCTGCCCTTAAAGCTTTAGGACCTTATCAAGTCGAGACGATCTCAGTGGCCGCTATTGGACGTAATCAGGTAGCAGCGCAACGAATCTTAGATAGGGTTGGATTTAAATAATCATATTGAAATAACTTGATGAGATTACGCAAATCTCTAGCCCTTAATTTTCTGAGCGTTTTCGCAATACATGGTCTGTTGATATTTGCATCGATGAATTTTAAGAAAACATATATCGGCCCATCTAGCTATGACCCCATTCAGGTTAGCCTTGCAGCAGAAAAATCATCAAGTACTAATAAAAAAATTAATGAGAGTAAATCCATGATGAAAAATAGTTTTTTGAAGAATGTCAGTATGAAAGAGACCGGAGGGCTAAAGTCTCAAGAGCTTCATTTAGAGACCTCTCAATCGTTTGAATTTAAAGAGCTTGATATTCAGATTAAACAGGGAAGTGAAATACCAAAGCCCCATTACCCTTTATTAAGTAAGCGACTAAAAGAGCAGGGCGATGTCTTGGTAAGGGCTTGCATTTTGGGGGATGTAAGTAGGAATACGGTAACCATCTATAAAAGTTCTGGCCATCAACGCTTGGATCAGTCTGCATTAGATGCAGTCAAGCGCTGGAAAGATGCAGTAATGATGCGTTTACAGCCATCCATTTTAAGGTGTTACCAAATACCCATTCGCTTTCGATTAACGAGCGAATGATTAACCAGCCCCGAATAGCTCTTCAAGGAAGGGAAGGCGATTTGCATTTTGGTATCTCAGCGAGTTCTGTTCGGCAGATATCTAGCCTACTCTTGCTAGGAAAAGCAAAATGCCTTCATATTGAGCATGATGGACTTGTATATCAACTTCGTATTACTAAATTAGGAAAGCTAGTCTTGACCAAGTAAATTTAATTTCTCTTAACAGCCAGCCACAGCATTTTCACATGCATATAGCCAGCCAATTTTTATCTCAACAATTGGAGCTTGTGTATGAAAAATTGCCTTATTGCATCAGTATTAATTAGTGCCCTTGGAGGCATTAGTTTGCCCTTAATGGCTAAGGAGATAGAACTCCCCAGTATTAATGTGGTTGACCGGTTTGAAGGCGGTGCATCATCAATACCAGGCGCCGTTGATATTGTTAGCCCCGAGGAAATGGAAATGATCCAGCCTGCCTCTCTGCAAGACGCTCTAAAAATAGTTCCTGGAGTTAATGCTCGCGATGAAGAGGGGTATGGCGCAATTCCTAATATTGGGATTCGGGGCCTCAGTCCAAATCGTAGTACGAAGGTACTCATCTTAGAAGATGGTGCGCCAATTCAGCCCAGCCTCTTCCTCTCAAACGCAAGTTACTACAGCCCTCCAGTGGAGCGTATTTCTAGTATTGAAGTATTAAAGGGCGCCACTGGTCTTCGATATGGGCCCAACACGATCGGAGGTGTTATCAATTACCAGAGTAAAACACCCCTTAAGGACGGTATTGTGAAAGGAAAGATTGGGTCTCATGGATATCAATTACTTGAACTTGAGGCAGGTACATCATCAGAGAAAAACGGTATGGGCGGTGGTATTAATGTCATCACTTCAGAGGCTAATGGATTTCGGAACAACGGCTATCGCATGAATGATATTTTAGTAAAAGGAGGGGTCGCCATCGGTCAAAGCCAATGGTTAGGGCTTAAATTAACCCACTATCAAAATGAAATTAATACCTCGTATGTAGGACTCAGGCCAGATGAATTTATTCATACTCCAACTAAAAACCCTGCACCCGATGATCAATTTTTAAGTAATCGCACATCGTTTGATATAAATCATGAACTCGAGATCAATACCGGAACTAAGCTTAAAACACTTTTGTATTGGAGCCAATTAGAACGTAATTTTTGGCGCAGGGACGTTGCCACAAAAACTAGGCAAGGAACTAGTTTTGTAGAGTGCGGAGGCGAAGCGTATTGTGTGACAGGCCGCAATCGTAATTTTGATATGTTGGGGCTTGATTCTCGTTTATTCACACATTACCAAGCCCTTGGTATTCAAAATGAGACAGAAGTGGGCATTCGTCTTCATTCAGAAACCATGAGTAATAAAACGGAACGTTCTAATGCCGGACCTAGAGCGCGAACGGGGATAACGACCGGTAATGAAAATAATGATGCAAAGGCAATCGCTTTGTATCTACAAAACCGATTCTTATTTACCGATGAATTTGCTGTGACCCCGGGTGTGCGAGTTGAGTCCTATCGGCAGATCCGCAAAAATGAAATGAATGGCATTAAAGGCGAAGCAAACAATACCGAGATTGTTCCTGGAATTGGGGCCACTTGGCAATTTTTACCAGAAATTCAGTTCTATAGCAGCGTTTATAAAGGGTTTGCGCCAGCAATGATTTCTGCAGCAATTAGCGGTGATGGAATTGATCAGAAGTTAGATGCAGAGCGATCAATGAATATCGAGTTTGGCTTACGCGGGAAGGCTCAACAATGGACCTATGAGGCGGCAGCATTCCGCATGGACTTTAGTAATCAGATCGTCAACCAAGCTCTATCTGGGGGCATTAGTAAAACAAATGGCGGCCAATCCTTACATCAGGGCGCTGAGGGCGCGCTTGGATACGCTATTACATCTGCTTGGAGCGTGCTTGCGAATGCAACTTACATACCTGTCGCTGAATTTAAGGGCGGTGCTCTAGGCCCTGTTGGCAATCGTGTCCCATACACGCCCAAGCTAACTACGAATGCAGGTGTCAACTATAGTAAGAATGGATTTAAAAGCTTCTTAAATGCATATTACGTATCTAGTCAGTATGCAGATAGTGCAAACACGGAAGCAGAGAGTAACGATGGCACCAAAGGCTTAATTCCATCCTTTATAACCCTGAACTGGAGTGTAGTGTATAGCCCTCAAAAAGATCTTAAGTTATTTGGCGTAATTAGAAATCTTATGGACAAAAAATACATATCTGGCCGTAGCCCAGACGGCATATTCCCTGGGGCAGAGCGTAATTTTGAGCTCGGTTTAGCCTACCAGTTCTATTAACTAGCCACGACCTACAAATGGCATTTTGCTAGCCATGATGGTCATAAATAAGACATTCGTCTCGGGCGGTAACGTTGCCATGTGCAAAACCGCCTGACCAACATGGTCAACATCCATGCGAGGCTCTACTTTGATCGATCCATCAGCCTGCATAATGCCATTGGCCATCCGCTCGGTCATCTCAGTGGCAGCATTACCAATATCAATTTGCCCACAATTAATATTAAACGGACGACCATCTAATGAGATTGATTTAGTTAGTCCAGTAATTGCATGTTTAGTGGATGTATAGGGAGCGGTATTTGGGCGTGGGGCATGAGCAGAGATCGAGCCATTATTAATAATGCGACCGCCTTGTGGGGATTGTGCTTTCATCATGCGCATAGCCTCTTGGGAGCATAAGAACGCACCACATAAATTACTATTCACCACATTCATCCATTGTTCATAACTAAGCTCATCCATGGGGATGGCCGGGGCACCTGTGCCGGCGTTATTAAAAAGTACGTCAATGCGACCAAACTTACTCTTGAGAGCAGCAAATAAGGCCTTTACCTCATCAGGTTTCCCAATATCGCATGAGACCGCTAGGCAGTTTTTATCGTTACCCCCAATTTCTTCGATCGCCCTCGTGAGCCGCTCCATTTTGCGACCGGTTAATACGATACAAAAGCCATCGGTAAGAAGGGCTTTGGCAGCCGCTTTCCCGATACCGGTTCCAGCACCTGTAATAAGGGCAACACGCAAAGAATTTGAGTTCATAGTTATTTGATCAATCAGGGCATAATTGTTAAAAATACAATGATATATCCATGAACCTTTTGTATCAGCTAGCCTCTAGACCAGCCGCCCTTGTTTCGGTAATTATTGCTCTGGTAACGACTGTTTTTATTAGCATTTGGTTCCTTCTTCCCCATCCTCCTAAAACCTTAACAATCGTAACCGGGTTTCCAGACGGCTTATACACCCAGTTTGCCCAACAACTAAAGATAGAGCTAGCGAAACAAAAAATTACTCTACAAATCAGGAATACGGGGGGCAGTGTTGATAATCTAGCTCTGATTAACGACCCTCAATCTGGGATTGATTTAGCGATCATTCAGAGCGGGGTTGGTGATCCCTTGAAATATCCAGATTTGATTTCCTTAGCCGGTATCTTTTATGAACCTTTATGGGTTTGGTACCGCCAACCTGCTTTTGCTAAAGAAGGTGGCATGCTTACCCAGCTTAGTCAATTAAAAGGGAAGCGAATATCGCTTGGTAATGATGGGAGTGGTACTCAACTTCTATCAAAAGCGGTCTTGGAATTGAATGAAATTAATCCGAAGCAAATTAAATTCGAAGCATTAAAGCCGGATGAGGCAATTGAGAAACTGCATAAAGGGGAATTAGATGTGGCCTTTATTGTGGCCGCAGGGGAGGCCCCTATATTGAAGAAGTTTTATCAAATTCCAGAAATACGATTAATGAATTTTGATCAAGCAGAGGCATATACCCGAGTGTTGCCCTATTTAAATCGGGTTGATATTCCCAAGGGGGTAATTAGCATTGCAGACGATCAACCCAAGCAAGATATTCATGGTCTTGCATCGACGGCAACATTGGTTGCTAGAAACGATATTAATCCTGCCACAGTCAGTTTGCTCTTGCGTTCGTCCTATGACATTTTACGAAACTACTCTCGACTACAAAAGTCTGGCCAGTTTCCTTCAAGCAAGGGGTTGGACTTTCCGATGGATCTTGACGCAGAGATCTTCTTGCGTAATGGCCCGTCTTTTTTCTATCGGCATTTACCCTTTTGGGGAGCAGTATGGGTAGAGCGTTTTATCAAGATATTAATACCCATGTTAATTATCTTAATACCAGTCTTTACATACTTGCCGGCTATTTTTAATTTAAGTCTGAAGATTAAACTATCAAGACTCTATAAAATTTTAAAGAGTATTGAACGACGTTCTAATTCTTCTGGTAACGCTTCGTCACTTTATTCAGAGCTTGTCGCTCTCGAGGATCGTGTTCAAAAACTAAGAGTTTCTGCTATGCAGTCAAAAGAAGTGTATGACCTCAAGGTTCATATTGCCTTGGTCCGCAATCAGCTAGATAAACTAAAAAGTGGTGATGATTAACTCGATATGTTGACTCCTCCCTTTACTTCCTTAGAACAATTTGGCTCTCAATTCAGCGAACGGGGATTTGCCGTTTTATCCCCAGACCATTTCGCAAAGCAGACTAATTTATCGTTAGAAAATCTGAATACCCTAAAGGCCTTCTGGGATCATTTGCCCCGTGATCCCTATCTCAAGGATGGCGGACGGTATCGTTATCGAAGGCATGCGAGCTACATCGTACGGGGTACCAATCTCGAGTTGGCGCCGCATCGAGCGCATTGGCAATCATTGGATTACAACGCATTGCATGGCGGTATTGAGCGTTGGTTTGAGCCTTTGCAGCCTGAGCTTTCTAAAAATCAGCATTGGCAGCAGTTGATTAGTAAGATTACCCAATTGCTAGACAACATCGCACCATCACCAACGTGGTTCGTAGAGGTGCATCCTTTCCGGATTGATACCAGTGATGGAATTGGTCGTCCTACGCCTGAGGGTGCTCATCGAGATGGGGTTGATTTTGTGGCTGTGATCTTGGTTGACCGGGTTGGGGTCAAAGGTGGCGAGACCCGTATTTTTGAGGCTGAGGGCTCGATTGGCTTACGCTTTACTTTACAAGATTCCTGGAGTGCTTTATTACTCAATGATGCCAAGATGATTCATGAAACTACCCCAATACAACCAATTGCTAGCCCTGGGTATCGCGATACTTTAGTGATTACCTTCCGTCGAAATAGCTTTCAAGAGCCACCGCTTCATCACGATCAATAAGACCTATTCATGAGTATTTTGAGAGGTAATACGCCGCTGATGCTCCTGGCACAGATTGGGGCTTTATTAGGATTTGCTGCGTATGCAGTTACCTTAACTACCTTACAAGATGAATGGGGCCTTAGTAATTTTGAATCTGGTTTAATCGCTAGCTCCTTCTTTGTTGGCTATGTTCTTTTGGTACCCTTCGCAACTGCACTGACCGATCAAATGGATGCGCGCCGTATTTATTTACTGGGTAGTATTTTGGCAATTGCTGGATTACTGGGAATGGGCTTTCTGGCGTACGATTTTTTCAGTGGATGTATGTGTATGGCTGTCAGTGGCGCTGGATTAGCGGCTACCTATATGCCGGGACTGAAGATCTTATCGGATCGTTTAACGCAAGGCGAGATCACACGCCATATCTCTTTTTATACTGCCTTCTTTGGTGTTGGTACCGGATTATCGTATGTTGTATCTGGTTGGATTCTTGATTTAGGAGATTGGCATCTTGTTTATCAGTGGGTTGCACTAGGCCCCACTATCTCTTTGGTAATTGTTTATTTCTGGATACGTCCCATGCATGTTAGGCACTGGTACGACAGCATACAAATAAATTGGAAGGATGTCTTTCCAATAGCAAAGTGGCAGCAGATCTTAGAGGATCGCAATGCATCTGGTTATATTCTTGGCTATACCTTTCATTCATTAGAACTATTTGCATCGCGTAGTTGGCTTGTCGCGTTCTTTATTTTAAGTACTCAGTTATCTGGGGTGGAATTTTTCTTAGCAGCCACCACCCTAGCTGGAGTCATTAATTTCTTTGGGGTGCCAGCATCTATATTGGGTAATGAGTTAGCTCTTAAAATAGGTCGCCAAAAATGGATTTGTATTGTGATGATCACCAGCGCTATCTTTGGCCTTGCTCTAGCCTATTCAATGGGTCATGCTAGCTGGTTAATTTTAGCGTTAGCAATAGGCCACGCTATTTTTATCATGGCAGATTCAGCGACCTTAACTGCAGGCTTGGTGACGAGTGCCGATCCAAAAATGAAGGGCGCCGCAATGGGCTTACATTCCTTAATGGGTTTTGGTGGCGGACTTCTTGGTCCAGCAATATTCGGATTCGTTCTTGATTTGAGTGGCTCACAAACCGATCGGATATCGTGGATTTGGGCGTATGCCTCAATTGTGATCTGGGGAGTTCTTTTTGTAATCTATGAGCGTCGTAAGGGCTGGGTGCACTGAGTGGCGTAATGAATCATTACACTAAGCAATACTTTGCCTAGCCTTTTGTAAGCCAGCTTGTAGATCGTGACAGAAATAATCTGCATTCATTTTTTGATAAAAGCCAGACCGTTTTGCAATATCATGCGGCTGGTGCGCAAGCCCGCAAATATATACCGTAAGCCCTTGTTTATGGCAGTGATGGATTAGTTCAGAAAGACTATCCATACCCGTTGAGTCAATATAAATCACATTCTTAAAGTCAAGAACCACTGCATTTTGTGGAAGATTATTTTCAATCTCCTCCAGCAATTGGACGGCTCCAAAGAACAAGGCCCCATAGATTCGGTAACCTGCTACCTTGCCAGTTAGGTCTTCCAAGAATGGGTAGTCTTGCGCTTGTGCACGTTCAATGCGGCTAAGACTGGAGATTCGGTAGATAAAGGTCAAGAATGCCAGCAAAAGACCAACTTCAACAGCCACTGTTAAATCAACCATGACCGTTAAGAGAAAGACGCTGATCATCGTAATGCGATAGGGCATCCGAAATTGTTTGAAATCAATAAACTTGTTCCATTCACCCATATTCCAAGCGATATAAATCAAGATGGCAGCTAAGCATGCAAGAGGAATATCTTTTGCTAAAGGGGCTGCCAAAATAATAATGAGGAGTAGGGTTAATGAGTGAACGATTGCTGAAATAGGGGTTCTAGCTCCGGACTCGATATTTGTAACGGTGCGTGCAATTGTTCCAGTAACGGGCATACCACCTAAAAACGGCACGCAAAAATTAGCAATTCCTTGGCCCATGAGCTCTTGATTCGGTTGATGACGGGAGTGGGTCAGACCATCTGCAATGCGAGCACAGAGTAGGGATTCAATGGCTCCCAAAAGAGCTAAGGTCATCGCTGGGGCTATTAAAAACTGAGCGCTTTCCCAAGAGATTCCCAGCCATTGAGGGCTAGGTAAGGAGGATGGGATGCCACCGAAGCGACTGCCAATTGTTTCAATGGGTAGGGACAAAATGCTGGTCGTTAGCGTGGCGGCAATTAAAACAAAAATAGTTCCAGGCACATTCCCTAGCATTCCAAAGCGTTTTTTATTGATTCGCCAGATCACCAAGATAGCTAGACTCGCAAGCGATAAAAAAATCGCAAACGGATTAAATGTACCAATCTCTTGATACAGAGATTGAGCTAAGCTAAAAAATTGCGAGGGTACTTTGTCAATCTGTAAGCCCAGCAGGTCTCGAATTTGAGACAAGATAATCAAAACTGCAATACCGTTAGTAAAGCCAACAATGACGGCAATAGGAATAAAACGAACAAGTGTCCCTAGGCGAAATACGCCCATGAGGAACAAAAATATTCCGGATAGGCTTGTTGCTAACAGTAGATTGGCAACACCATAGCGATCAACAATGCCATACACAATCACAATAAAAGCACCTGCCGGCCCTGCAATTTGAACTTTGGTACCACCCAAAAGGGCTACCAATAAGCCCCCGACAATCGCTGCATAAATTCCGGCCTCTGGTTTTAGACCGCTAGCAATTGCAAAAGCCATCGCTAGGGGGAGGGCAACCACTCCAACTGTGATACCTGCTAATACATCCTCATAAAAATAGGCTTGCTTATAGCCTTTAAATGAATCAAGGATGGTGGGCCTAAAAAAAGCCATTAATTTTTAAACCAAGGGAATAAGGAATTGCTAGTCCAGTATGCAAATCCGGAGCAGGCGGCTGTTAAAAAACTGCCCCAGACGATGTCAATCAAGGCTAATTTAGTAGGAAAGCCTTGAATGACTGCGAGATTGGTTAGGTTATAGGTCATGTAGCAAAAGAACCCAAATAGGGCGCCATATAGCAAGGCATCAAGCCAGGCTTGCTTTTGCAGAGCGGGATAAACAACAAAAAGGCTTACTCCAAGACCGTAGAGGAGATAAAACGCTAGAGCAGCCACTAAATTAGGATGGGTTGCCATTAGCGAACCCATTTCCGAACGATAAAGCCCCTTAGCAATACCCAATAGCCAAATGAGATCAATGACCAACAAGCAAATTAAGAAGGATAAATATGGGGCTAAATACTTGAGCATTTTGATCAGCATCCCTACATGTTTAGGTAATAAGACTTAGTATTGACTTAACAGTATAAATCCCCAAACTATTTCTAAGGAGCAAGGTATGTTTAAGAATCTAATAGTACCCATTGATGGTAGCGATCTTAGTCAGAAATCCTTAGAAAAGGTTAAAGAACTAGCAAAGGCAGATGGGGCTAAGGTAACTTTGGTTTATGTCTCTGATCCATTGCCGCCCATTGCGTATGCCGATAGTACGATGGGAGTGCCATTCTCGGATGTTGCACATAAAAAAGTATGCGAATCTTTTGCAAAGAAAATTCTTGCTCAGTCACACGAGAAAATTGGCGCAGAGTTGCTAGTCCATACGATGCATGTCCAAAATGTTAATGTATTTGAGGGCATTATTGAGGCTGCTAAAGAAGCCAAGGGGGATGTCATTGTGATGGCATCAAATAAAAATACTGGCTTAAAAGGGATTTTGCTAGGAAGCGAAACTCACGCAGTGATCGTTCACAGCAATTTGCCCGTTTTGGTCTTGGGTTAAACCCATTTATTTTTTAACTTGGTTTGCAGCCTCTGCTTTTGCAGAGGCAATATTTTCTGTCATGCCTCGAGCAAACTCGCTATCGGCAGGTACCAAGTTCTTCGCTTTGGTCCAATAATCCTCAGCCTTCTTAAAGTCACCTAGCTCAAAAGAAGCTGTTCCACCCAAAGCGAGGGCTTTGAGATTATTAGGTTCTAGTTGCAGGGCTTTTTGGATTAGACGCATCGGTTCACCCCGAATACTCTTGTTTTGGAAAGCGAGTAAATCGGCGTAATCCACCATTAATTGGGCATTATTAGGACTTAGCTCCAAAGCCTTTTTATAGGCAGCAAGAGCCTCGGTCATTTTTTGGAGGGCAGCATACGAACGACCTAACATTTGCCAGCCTTCCGCATTATTAGGTTCTTTCTTGAGCTTCTCAGCCAGACGCTCTACCATTCCCTCAATATCCTGTTGGCTAAGCTGCGGTTGCCCTTGGTTTGCTTCTGGCAGATAGAGGGCAAGTGGTGAGCCAACCAGGAGATAAAGCAGGATGGCACATACAGGTAAGCCGGTTGCAATCCAAATAGTTGGCCACTTCCTACCACTGCCCTGCTTAGGATTCTCCGAAGTAAATTGATCGGCAGCAATCGCATGCTCTTCTTGTAAAAGACGTTTCTCAATATCAAGACGAGATTCTGCAAGCTGCTCTTGGCTAATGCGACCTTCTTTAAAATCTAGCTCAAACTGACTCAATTGATTACGTAAGATGGCGATGTTTTCATCTTGCTCGAGCGAAATTTTTTGAAAATCTAATTTTTTTCTCCGAAACGGAATCACAACAATCAGGACCGCAAGTACAGTCATGATGAGGGCGAGGATGATAAAAATGGTCATTACTGATTATCCGTCTTCCGTTCGAGTAGTTGCCGAGCACGCTGAATATCTTGGGCTGTGAAGGATTCGCCCAAAAGGTCTTGCCGACGCTGTTTAATCTGACGAACCAAGAAAAATAGCCCAAACACCATTAATAAAAAAGGGCCTACCCAGAGCATGATCGTTGCAGCATTAAAGGGTGGCTTATATAGAACAAAGTCACCATAACGATCGGTCATGTATTTGAGGATTTCTTCTTTAGAACGACCTTCGCTCAGTTGTTTGCGCACCTGATTTTTCAAATCAACCGCTAGATCAGCATTGGAGTCTGCAATGGTTTGGTTTTGGCAAACAAGGCAGCGCAGCTCATTGGAGAGCTCTAATACTTTTTTTTCTAAATCGGGATTGCTAGAAACTGGTGTGGCAATCTTTGCCGAAGTATCACCGGTAGTTGCTTGGGCGCTCACAGCAGTGCTAATCACGAAGAGCGCTACAAGGCTTGAAAGAATAGAAAGTTGTGTGAACTTCATTGCTCTAATTTTGTAATCAGCGGAATAATTTTTTGATTCATTGCTTCTTTTGTGAGGGGGCCAATATGCTTATATCGAATGATTCCAGATCGATCGATAACAAAGGTTTCTGGAACTCCGTACACGCCGTAATCAATGCCTACTTGACCAGTTAGATCGGAAATAGAAAGTTGATAGGGATCACCATATTGTTTTAACCATGCTTTAGCAGCCTC
>DBCI01000064.1:0-12845 GCA_002292975.1 Polynucleobacter sp. UBA962
CTATGAACGTGCCCCAAAGCAATAATGCAAGCGCCCGTTAAGGTTGCAACATCAATGACTGCCTTTGGCTTAAAACGCTCGACATAAGTAAGCGCATCACACAAAATTAGACGCCCCTCAGCATCGGTATTCAGTATTTCGATAGTCTGACCCGACATGCTCTTCACAATATCACCAGGACGGGTCGCACGTCCGGATGGCATGTTCTCACAGGTAGGTACAACGCCGATGACATTCTTCTTTAAATTGAGGAGTGATACGGCATGCATGGTGCCAAAGACTGATGCAGCTCCACACATGTCGTATTTCATTTCATCCATGGCTTCCCCTGGTTTTAAGGAGATCCCGCCGGTATCAAAAGTAATCCCTTTACCAACAAGCACGATCGGCTCTTCATTCGGCTTGCCGCCATCATGACGCATGATGATGAACTGCGGAGGAGTCTCTGAACCTTTCGCAACTGCCAAGAAAGAGCCCATTCCCAATGCTTCAATTTGTTTCTCGCCCAAGACTTGAACCTTCAAGCTACTCTTCTTGGATAAATTTTGTGCTGTGTGTGCCAAAAATGTTGGGGTGCATACATTGGGTGGCAAATTACCCAAATCTTTAGTGAGGTTCATGCCCTCTACCAAAGCTGCACCCTCACGAATTGCTATCTTCACTAAAGAGGATTGATTTGCATTTGTAATGAGTGTGAGCTGTTTCAGTGAATCTGCTTTTTCTGTAGGCTTGGTCTTAAACTGCGCTTGACGGACACCAAAGCGATATACCTGATCCCCCACAATCTGTGCCAGAAGACGAATGCGCTCCAAAAGTACTGCTGGAGATTGATTGGCTTTCTGTTTACCGATAAAACTAGCCATATGCCATAAAACTGACTCGATGGGACTGCCACTAATATGCTTGACTGCCGAACGGACCACCTTAGCAAAATCAATCAAGGAGTCTTGATCACCAAGACCGACCAATAAAACACGTTTGAGCTTGACCTTACTCAGAGCCCAGGATTGGCCGGAGCGTAATAAAGTACAGACACCCGCCTTACCATCGAGATCCCCTAGGCTTCTAGCTTGGGTAATTGCGCCGCCCAATAAATCATCGAGAGCCTGCAACTGATTAAGCTCCGTATGACGATAGGCGATGACTAGACAGTCGCTTGGTAACGCACAAATTGCAGCGGCTGCCTTTGGGCTCTTAAAATCGATCTCGGAAAGGACTTTCGTGCTAAATTGAATTGTCATAATCTATCTAAATAAAGGTTATTTTTTCTATTATCCACCGAGCGAATTATTTCCACCCAAATACACTATTGAAGACATGATTTTTGAACAAGCCCTTCGCCGCGAACTGAGTATGACCACCGGCGCCGTATTTTTGGTGCTCGTTACCATCATGATTACCACATTGGTGATTCGTATTTTGGGTTTTGCTGCAAATGGAGTTGTGAACCCTGAAGATGCTCTTGTTCTCATTGCATTAGCAACTTTAGGCTATTTTGCGATCCTCCTAACTGTTTCTTTGTTTATTGCGGTCTTAATTGTTTTGGTTCGCTGGTATAAAGACTCCGAAATGATTGTTTGGTTTATCAGTGGCTTAAGCATCACCAATTTAATTGGTCCAATCTTACGCTTTTCAATTCCTCTGATTGTGATTATTGCGGTTTTGGCAGCCGTTGTCTGGCCTTGGGCAAATCGCGAATCCAGCATCATTAGCCAACGTTTTCAACAACGTGATGATGTATCCATGATTACTGCTGGGCAATTTAAAGAGTCAGCCAAAGCGGAGCGGGTATTTTTTATTGAAAGTATAGAGATCGATAAAAGTGAGGTAAAAAATATTTTTGTTGCTGATACTCGTAATCAGAAACTAAGCGTGGCGGTTGCAGCTACCGGCTATATAGAAAATTCTCCAAATGGTGACAAAAATATTATTTTGCTAAAGGGTCGACGTTATGAAGGCCAGCCAACGCAAGCTAATTTCAGAATCCTAGAGTTTGGTGAATATGAAACCAAAATTCGTGGCAAAGAGGTTGCCGCCCCGCCACCAAGGGATCGTGAGAAAAATGTTCTTGAACTCATCAACGAAGTGGAGCCTAATACTAGGCGTGCAAATTTTGGTGAGCTCTTATGGCGTATTGGCCTACCATTCATGGCTCTAGGCTTAGTCTTAATAGCCATTCCCCTAGCATACGTCAATCCTCGCCTAGGTAATTACACCGCCATGTTTTATGCTGTATTGATCTATCTGATCTACAGCAATTTATTAAACCTCACGCAAAATTATGTCTCCCAAGGTCGTCTTGAGTTTTTTGTGGGACTTTGGCCAATCCATCTGATTGCCTTTTTGCTGGCGTATCTCTTAATTCGTAACCGCATTAACCCCTCCTTGAAATGGTGGCAGCGCCAATTACCTTGGGCTTATAAAACAAAATGAGTTGGCTATTTCCCAAAATCTATGAGCGCTACTTTGCTAAGCAAATATATGTCAGCTTTGGCTTTATTCTGTTTGCCCTAGTCGCTCTTTTTCTGTTCTTTGATGTTCTTAGTGAACTAGGCTCTGTTAATGCTAAGTACACCTTACCTCTCGCTCTACTCCATGTTTTACTAAAAGCCCCAAGCCGAATGGTTGAGATCATTCCAATCGCAGGTCTAATTGGTAGTATTTATGTTTTTGCGATGATGGCTAGTCAGTCTGAGTTCACCATCTTTCGGGTTGCTGGTTTGGACATCAAACGCAGTCTGCTTACCCTCGGAAAAGTTTCGCTGCCGATTGTGGTGTTCACTTTACTGATTAGTGAAGTTATGGGACCCTATGCGGAGTCTTTATCAGAGCGTATTCGGATGCAGGCCTTAGGTTCTACCTTTAGCTCTCAGTTTCGCTCTGGGGTTTGGGTAAAAGATCAGCTGAGAGATAGCGATGGTAGCGGTCCGATTCGCCCAGGCGTTCGTTATGTCAATGTAGGGGCAATCGATCAGAATGATCAGATCCGACAGATTCGGATGTATGAGTTTGATCCAAACTACCGATTGCTATCAATTCGAAGTGCCGCCTCAGGACGCTTTGATAACCGCGGTATTTGGGAACTCAACGATGTCTCAGAGACCCGCTTTACAGAAAAGCGTAGTAATGACCCTTTGGATGCTGTTTATTCGGCCCAAACTAAAGTAATTCCTAAACTGAGTCTCGAATCTCAGGTAACCCCACAAATCCTGAATGTTCTCCTCATCAGTCCTGAGAAAATGTCGATTGTCAGCTTAGGGCGATTCATTCTCCATCTCCAAGACAATAAACAAGATATGCAAAGGCACGCTATCGCATTTTGGAAGAAGGTGATTTACCCCTTTATTATTTTTGTGATGCTGGCATTAGCCCTTCCCTTTGCTTTTATGAAGATCCGTTCAGGCAGTGTGGGTATCAAGGTCTTTGGTGGCATCATGCTGGGAATGAGCTTTCAACTCTTTAATACATTATTTTCAAGTATTGGTTTGCTAGGTGCTTTACCAGCATTCTTTACTGCAATTTTTCCTCCGCTGGTGTACTTAGTTCTGGCGTTCCTTGCCCTCAAGTGGGTGGCACGTGTTTAGTCCATCCTGATTTATGAACCTGCATCAACTCCGCTTTGTTCGTGAGGTAGTCCGTCAGAACTTTAATTTAACCTCAGCAGCTAAGGCACTCTTTACCTCTCAACCTGGAGTGTCAAAAGGAATTATTGAGTTAGAGGATGAGTTAGGCGTTGAGATCTTTCGACGTCATGGCAAACGCATTCGTGCCCTTACAGAACCAGGAAAACGCATTCTCGTTTCGATTGAACGTATCTTAGAAGAAACGGAAACGCTTAAACGCGTTGGCAAAGACTTTGCAAATCAGGATCAGGGCAACTTTGTGATTGCTACCACCCATACACAAGCGCGCTATGCTCTGCCTAAAGTCTTAAGTGAGTTCACAAAACGTTTTCCAAAGGTTCGGGTGAGTATTCAACAAGGCAACCCTAGCCAAATCGCCCAAATGTTACTGGAGGATCGCGCTGACTTGGCCATTGCCACCGAGGGTCTTGCCAATACAGTAGGAGTCCTTGCCCTACCCAGCTATCAGTGGCAGCATGCGGTCGTTGTTCCCTCTGGTCACCCCCTCCTCAATCACGAGTCCATTACCCTAGAAATCTTGGCGAAGTATCCAATCATTACGTATGCCAAGGCATTTTCAGGACGCAGCAAGATTGATGCGGCTTTTGGACAACGCAATCTCACGCCCGACATCATCTTAGAAGCCATTGATGCCGATGTCATTAAGACTTATGTTGAAAACGGCATGGGGGTTGGTATTGTGGCTGGTGTGGCGCTAGATCCGGAACGCGATCGTCAGCTGAAATCAATCTCAGTGGGGCATATTTTTGGTAGCAATGTGACGCACATTGGTATCAAACAAGGTGCTTACCTCAGGTCTTTTATCTTTACCTTCATTGAACTCTTCTCGCCCACCTTGACTCGCAAGATTGTGGAACAAGCGATGTCGAGCGAATCAAGCGACTATCAAATTTGATTGGTGCCTCGGGTCGGACTCGAACCGACACGCCTTGCGGCACCGGATTTTGAGTCCGGCACGTCTACCAATTCCATCACCGAGGCAATCAGACGTTCTTGATCGATTGACCGATCAGAACACTAGAGAGAATGATTTTAACCAATCTCATTCCCCCTGAGAAAAAGCACTGTAATACAAGCCTTGCAGGGATTTAAGGAATCAGAATGGTTGTGCCTGTGGTCTTGCGACCTTCTAAATCACGATGCGCCTGAACCGCGTCGGCCAAGGGATATTGTTGCTTAATCTCGATCTTAATTTGTCCTTTAGTGACACGATCGAACAGATCCACTGACATCGGCTCTAATAAGCTTCTGTTAAGCGCATAGGTCATAAGCGTTGGCCGAGTGACCTTCAAAGAGCCTTTGCTTGATAAGAGACTAAGGTCAAGAGGTGGTATCGAACCAGACGCATTACCAAAGGTAACTGCCATACCCCGTGGTGAAACACAATCCAATGTTTTCATGAAGGTATCTTTACCCACTGCATCATATGCTACGGGTACACCCTTTCCATTGGTAATCTCTTTCACTCGCTTTACAAAATCTTCTTCTCGATAGAGGATGACATGATCGCAACCATAGGATTTAGCAAGTTCAGCTTTCTCTTGGCTTCCTACAGTGCCAATCACCGTAGCACCAATCGCTTTGAGCCATTGCAGTGCAATGAGGCCAACGCCCCCTGCAATTGCATGGAATAAAACGGTGTCGCCTTTTTGGACCTTAAAGGTATCGTTTAGAAGATATTGCACTGTTAGCCCCTGTAACATCATGCCGGCACCGGTCTCAAATGAAATCGCATCTGGGAGCTTCACAATAATGTCAGCTGGCATGATGCGTGCTTGCGCATAGGCACCAGTTGGTCTTCCCGCATAAGCGACCCGATCGCCGACCTTCACATGTTGCACACCCTCGCCCACCTTCTCGATGATCCCCGAAGCTTCCATACCAATCCCGCCAGGTAATGGTTGTGGGTAGTAGCCAGATCGAAAATACACATCGATATAGTTCAAACCACAGGCTTTTTGACGCACCAAGACCTCGCCTGGGCCAGGGTCGCCTAAGGTGACATCACTATATTTCATGACCTCTGGTGGGCCAACTTCATCAATGCGGATTGCTTTGGTGGTGATTGCAGACATACTATTGCTCCCTATTATTTTTGTTTTAAATCAAATGATGTAGACGATTTAACTGGTATTTTCAAGTCAGATCGCTATTTTGCCTAAAATTAGGATTCTAAGTAGAAATTCACTCAATATCAGATAAGGATTGCCACCATGGCTGGTCATTCAAAATGGGCCAATATACAGCACCGCAAAGGTCGTCAGGATGAAAAACGTGGCAAGGTATGGACTAAGCTCATTAAGGAGATTACCGTAGCAGCGCGTCTAGGCGGCGGTGATCTCAATGCAAACCCACGTCTGCGCCTAGCGGTCGATAAGGCCAAAGATGCCAATATGCCTAATGACAATGTGCAACGCGCAATTGCGCGCGGTACAGGAACTCTGGATGGCGTAAATTACGAAGAGATCCGTTATGAGGGCTATGGCATTAATGGGGCGGCGGTGATCGTGGATTGTATGACCGATAACCGGACCCGCACAGTTGCTGAAGTACGGCATGCGTTTTCTAAACACGGCGGTAATATGGGCGCCGAAGGATCGGTCGCCTTTTTATTTAAGCACTGCGGTCAATTACTATTTGCCCCAGGGACTCCTGAAGAGCAACTATTAGAGCTAGCGCTAGATGTTGGAGCAGAAGATGTCATCACGCATGATGATGGATCTCTTGAGGTCATTACAGCACCTTTTGAATTTACCCGTATTCGCAGTGCGCTAGAGGAGTCTGGTCTCAAACCCGAACTTGCCGAGGTCACCATGCGTCCTGGAACCGATGTTGATCTTGCTATCGAACAGCACGAGGCAATGCAAAAACTCTTAGACGCTTTAGAGAACCTCGATGATGTTCAATCGGTTTATACAAATGCTAACTTGTAATATAGAAATAGAAGATCTCCTATGAAAATTTTGTTAATCGGCTCTGGTGGGCGTGAGCATGCTTTAGCCTGGAAAATGGCACGCTCCCCTCGCGTTCAAAAAGTTTTTGTTGCTCCTGGTAATGGCGGTACAGCAAACCAAAAACATGAGGGGATTGAAAATCTACCCATCTCTGATTTACAGGAACTGGCTGATTTTGCAAAACGCGAACAAATTGCCTTGACCGTAGTAGGTCCTGAAGCTCCGCTTGCCGCTGGGATTGTGGATGTGTTTCGTAATCAAGGTCTTCGTATTTTTGGACCTACGCAATTAGCAGCGCAATTGGAATCATCGAAGGACTTTTCTAAGGCCTTCATGAAACGGCATGGTATTCCAACGGCAGACTATCAAACCTTTAGCAATGCGAGCGAGGCGCATAACTATATTGATCAAAAAGGGGCTCCTATTGTGATCAAGGCCGATGGCTTAGCGGCAGGCAAAGGCGTAGTGGTTGCCATGAGTCTGCCCGAGGCACATATGGCGGTAGATATGATGCTCTCCGATAATAAATTAGGTAATGCTGGTGCACGCGTTGTGATTGAAGAGTTCTTAATTGGCGAAGAGGCTAGCTTTATTGTTCTGGTCGATGGTAAGAATGTGGTACCGCTTGCCACTAGCCAAGATCACAAACGGTTGCACGATGGTGACCAAGGTCCCAATACAGGGGGCATGGGCGCTTACTCCCCTGCACCCGTAGTGACTCCTGAAATTCATGCTAGAGCAATGCGCGAGGTCATCATGCCGACTGTTCTTGGCATGAAAGCCGACGGCATTCCCTATACTGGATTTTTGTATGCCGGTTTGATGATTAGCCCAGATGGTCGCATTAAGACCTTGGAGTTCAATTGCCGTATGGGCGATCCAGAGACTCAACCCATCATGGCACGTCTTGAAAGTGACTTAGTCAATGCGCTGGATAAGGCAATAGATGGCAAGCTTGATGAGGTTGAACTCAAATGGGATCGGCGCATTGCCTTAGGTGTTGTGCTAGCAGCCCATCAATATCCTGACACACCACGTTCAGGTGATCGCATCAGCGGTATTCCTGCTCCCACGAATGATCAAATTGTTTTTCATGCAGGCACCAAGTTACACGATGGGAATTTGCTGACCTCGGGCGGTCGAGTGCTATGCGTCGTTGGCCTAGCTGATACAGTGAAGGCAGCCCAACAAAAGGCGTATTCTGCGGTTGAGCAGATTCATTTTGATGGCATGCAATACCGCAAAGATATTGGTTTTAGAGCGATCAAATAAAAAAGGTGATTTATGGCAACACGGATTGATACTCAAGCAGTAAAGAATTACTTACTGGGTCTACAAGATCGCATCACATCCGCAACTACAGCACTCGACGGCAAATCATTCGTAACTGACTCTTGGGAAAAGCCCAAGGACAGCAAACTTCAGGGTTACGGGCGCACCTGCATTCTTGAAAATGGCAATATTCTGGAAAAGGGTGGTGTTGGGTTCTCCCATGTAAGCGGTAATCAATTACCTCCTGCTGCCACCCAAAATCGCCCTGAGATTACTGGCAGAAGCTTCGAAGCCATGGGTGTCTCATTGGTGTTTCATCCACGCAACCCGAAAGCTCCAACTACGCATATGAATGTGCGCTGCTTTATTGCACAAGCCCCGGACCAGGATCCCGTTTGGTGGTTCGGTGGCGGCTTTGATCTCACCCCATACTATGGCGTGGATGCGGACTGTAAGCATTTTCATCAAACCGCTAAGGATGCTCTGGACCCTTTTGGTCCTGAGCTATATCCTCGCTTTAAGAAATGGTGCGATGAGTATTTCTATCTCAAACACCGTGATGAGCCACGTGGTATTGGTGGAATCTTCTTTGATGACTTTAACGAACTAGGGTTCGAGAAAAGTTTTGCGATGATGCGATCAGTTGGCGACTCCTTGATCAAAGCATATTTACCAATCCTTGAGCGTCGTCATCAAGAGCCCTATAACCAAGCAGAGCGCGATTTTCAAGAATACCGCCGAGGACGTTATGTGGAATACAACCTAATCTTCGACCGCGGGACGATCTTTGGTTTGCAGTCTGGGGGCCGTTCGGAATCTATTTTAATGTCAATGCCGCCCGTTGTTACCTGGAAGTACAACTGGCAACCCCAAGCAGGAACCCCTGAGGCGCATTTGTATGAGCGCTACCTTAAGCCACGCGACTGGCTAGCTGAAGCATAGACGAGAACGTATTGAACAAAGTCATTGGCATACTGGGTGGAACCTTTGATCCCCCACATTGGGGTCATATCCGCTTAGCAGAGCATTTTTCTAGAGTACTCGTATTAGATGAGCTCATTTGGCTTCCTAGTGGCGAACCTTGGCAAAAAGGCGCCCACATTACCCCTGCAAAAGACCGTCTTGCGATGACGATGGCAGCAGCAGATGTTTTAAGGGAAGAGTTTCAAACGAAGCACATTAGTACTGTGGTCACTGTTGATCCAATGGAAATCGATCGCAGTGGTTCTAGCTATACGATCGATAGTGCCAAAGAGTTCCGCCAACAATTTGGTCCTGATGTCTCCCTAATTTGGTTAATGGGTGCAGACAGTTTCCTGCAACTCTATACCTGGAATGATTGGCGCGACCTTAGTCGCTATATACATTTAGCGGTTGCTAGCCGGCCGCCCTACTCGATTCAGAAACAACTAATAGATCATCCACCTCTTCAAGCCTACTATTTAGACCATCAAACTAAGTTAGCCCATGATCTTTGTTCTAAAGCCTCTGGGTTAATTTATCTAGATGAGCAACTGTCGATTGATCTTGCCTCAAGCAGCCTGCGTCCTTTACTTTCCTCTAACAATACCGCTAATCGCATTCAAGAATGGCTCCCTAAATCTATACATGCTCTCATCCTCAAAAAGGGTCTTTACCAGTCAACAAGGTAAGATGGCGATAAATATGGATATTCGTAAACTGCAACGCACCATCATTGATGCTCTCGAAGATGTTAAAGCTCAAGACATTCGCGTCTATGACACCAGCAAACTCAGTGAGCTATTTGATCGTGTGGTGATTGCAACTGGCAGTAGTAATCGGCAAACCCGCTCTCTTGCATTTTCAGTCAAAGAAAGTGTGAAAGAAAAAGGGGGCGAGGTTATCTCGATCGAGGGCCTGGAAACTGGTGAATGGGTCCTTGTTGACTGCGGCGATATTGTTGTTCATATTTTGCAACCGATGCTACGCTCCTACTATCAGCTTGAGGGTATTTGGGGCGATAAGCCGGTTCGGGTTAAGTTAAGCGGCCCCAAAAAACTCGTCAAGGCAAGTGAAGCGCCTGACGACGACTAAGGTATGCGTTTACTGATTATTGCAGTAGGTCACAAAATGCCCGATTGGGTCAGTACTGCATGCCATGAATATAGCAAGCGTATGCCCCCCGATTGCGCTATTGAGCTCAAAGAAATCAAACCGGATACCAGTCCCGCTAAAGAAGCGGTCAAAATCCGTGCAGCCATTCCGAAAAATGCGTGGGTAATTGCTCTCGATGAACATGGCAAAGACATGAACACTAAAGAGCTTGCGAATCAATTAACGTACTGGCGAGATACTGGCAAAGATAGTGTATTTTTGATTGGTGGCGCAGACGGTTTGGATACCACTCTAAAATCAAACGATATACCGTTGTGGCGTCTTTCAAGCTTGACTCTGCCCCATGCTTTTGCAAGACTCCTACTAATCGAACAACTCTATCGTGCCTGGACAATTTTGCAAGGCCATCCCTATCATCGCGAATAAGATGTCAACTCGATATGAAATATGACTTCATTTATCTCGCTTCACAAAGTCCCCGTCGGCAAGAACTGCTAAAGCAAATTGGGGTCCGCTTTGAATTGCTCTTACCCAGTCATTATGAAAATGCTGAAGCCTTAGAACTGCCCATGGCTAATGAAAAAGCGATTGACTATGTTCAACGAGTCACATTATTAAAAAGTATGGCAGCACTGCACCGCTGGCAATTACTGCATCAGAGTAATCCGAAACTTGTATGGGCACCAATCGTCTGTGCCGATACCACAGTCAGTTTGTCTGGATCGCCAGCTACTGAGATACTCGGCAAACCAACGGATGTCACCCATGCCACTGAAATGCTCAATATGCTTAGCGGTAAAATCCATCATGTCTATAGTGCTGTCGCTATTACGCGGGATGAAACAACGCCTGCCCATTGCGTTGTACAAAAATCTCAGGTTCAGTTCAAAGAGTTGAGCCCCCACCAAATACATGCTTATGTTGGTACTGGTGAGGCACTGGGCAAAGCGGGTGCCTATGGAATTCAAGGCATGGCCGCAAGTTTTATTCAGACAATCCAGGGCAGCTATAGCGGTATCATGGGGCTTCCCTTATACGAAACTTCAGAACTTTTAAAAGAAGCGAATGTCCATTTTGGTTTAAGCACAAATGAGCCAAGAAATCCTCATTAACATCACACCCCAAGAGACTCGGGTTGCCATCATCGAACAAAATGCGGTTCAAGAGCTGCATATTGAACGTACTCGGCAACGTGGCATTGTGAGTAATATTTATCTAGCAAAAGTAGTTCGTGTACTCCCGGGTATGCAGTCAGCCTTTATTGATATTGGCCTGGATCGTGCGGCATTTATTCATTTCAATGACCTCGGCGATCACCCCGCAGGGGGACAAATCGAGAAGATCCTCTTTGAAGGACAAACTCTTCTAGTACAGGTTCTAAAAGATCCCTTAGGCACCAAAGGGGCTCGACTTACTCGTCAAATTAGTATTGCGGGCCGTAATTTAGTTTATCTCCCCCAAGATCATCGCTCACTGGGCACTGAAATCCATATCGGCATCTCCCAAAAAATTGAGGTGCCGGAAGAGCGCGAGGCCTTAAAAAATCGATTAAAGGGCCTAATCCCCGCTGATGAAAGTGGCGGCATCATTGTCCGCACCAGTGCTGGGGTTGCTAGTGATGAGACCTTGATTGCTGACCTCAAATACCTGCGTACTACCTGGCAAGGTATTTTGCAGGCATCCAAAGAAAAGGCTGCGCCTGCCTTGCTTCATCAGGATTTAAGTCTTGCCAAAAGGGTGTTACGTGACATGGCTGGTCCAGAAACCACGCAAATTCGTGTTGATTCTGCGGAGAACTTTGAGCGCTTGAGTCAATTTGCTCAAACCTTTACTCCCCAACTGAGTTCTAAATTAGTTTTATATCGGGGTGAGCGCGCCCTCTTTGATTTATTTGATATTGAATCTGAGATTAGCAAAGCATTAGGAAGACGTGTAGACCTTAAGTCTGGTGGTTATCTCATGATTGACCAAACCGAATCCATGACCACGATTGATGTCAATACAGGGAGTTTTGTGGGAGCGCGTAATCTAGATGACACAGTCTTCAAGACGAATCTGGAAGCCGCTCAAGCCATTGCCCGCCAACTACGCTTACGTAATCTTGGAGGCATCATCATTATCGATTTTATTGATATGAGCCAAGCTGATCATCGGGAGGCTGTGCTGAATGAACTTAATAAAAATCTTGCTAGAGATCATGTCCGCACTAACGTGAATAGCTTTTCGTCACTTGGTTTAATCGAAATGACCCGCAAACGAACCCGCGAGTCTTTATCTCATATTCTGTGCGAACCCTGCGCTATCTGCAATGGCAAGGGAGAAGTAAAAACCCCTCAAACTGTTTGTTACGAAATCTTACGTGAGATTGTTAGGGAACACAGGCAGTTCAATCCAAAAGAATTTCGGATAGTAGCATCGCCCGATGTAATTGACCTATTTTTAGAAGAAGAGAACCAATTTCTGGCAATGCTTGGTGACTTTGTACAAAAACCCATTCGGCTTCAGGCTGAGGCAGGCTTTAAACAAGAGCAATACGATATTGTTCTAAATTAAGACCGTCCTAAGAATTTACTTCACTAAATTGCAAACGGTGCAGTCCTGCGTATAGGCCATTTTTAGCCATCAACTCTTGGTGCGAACCATATTCCACAATCTCACCATGATCAAGAACCGCAATTCGATCGGCATGCTCAATGGTTGATAAACGATGTGCAATCACCAAAGTTGTGCGCCCTGCCATTAAACGATCGAGCGCTTCTTGAACTTGCCGCTCCGACTCAGAATCCAGTGCAGAAGTTGCCTCATCCAAAATCAGGATAGGCGCATCCTTATAAATTGCCCGTGCAATTGCTAAGCGTTGGCGCTGTCCACCCGATAAGCGATTACCGTTATCCCCAAC
>DBCI01000064.1:12984-14483 GCA_002292975.1 Polynucleobacter sp. UBA962
ACGTCCTGACTAACAAAGGCAATTTGTTTGCGCAGGTCCGCCAACATCATTTCTTCAATTGGGATTTGATCAAGCAGGATGCGGCCTACTTTGGGTTTAAAGAAACGTGGTAACAAACTAACAAGAGTAGATTTACCGCCACCAGAGGGTCCAACAAAAGCGACCACTTCGCCTGGCTTAATATCCAGATTGACGTTTCGTAGTGCATCTTTACGCCCCTCTTCTTGGTCGTAGGAAAAAGACAGGTTTTCAAATCGGATCTCACCCTTAGCTTTTACCAAATGCTTCAATTGTGATTGAGCACCATCTTCCTCTTCAATCGGCTGATCAATTAATTGAAAGATCATCTCTGCTGCGGTTAAGCCACGCTGCAAAGGTTGATTGATATCGGCCAAGTGTTTTAGTGGCGAGATAATCAACAGCATGGCGGTAATAAAGGCCGCGAAGCCTCCTACCGTGACCCCTTGGGTAGCAGATTGCATAAGGGCAATGACCAATACAAGCGATAGGGCCATAGAAGCAATTAATTGGGTGATTGGCTGATTCAGTCCACCCGCCACAGCCGCTTTTAGAGTGAACTGACGCAGACGCTCAGCCTTATCCATAAAGCGCTGCATCTCATAATCTTCACCGCCATGCACCTTCACAATTTTATGTCCGGCGGCAGCCTCTTCCACAATGTAGGCAAGTTCGCTGGTCATGGCCTGTTGTTGCCGATTTAAACCACGAAGGCGTTTATTGATCTTACCCATCACAAAAGCAATGATTGGGAAAATAATTAACACCACTAAGGTAAGTCGCCAATTGAGATAAAACAAATAACCCATCAAACCAATAACCGTTAACAAGTCTCTAACCAAACTAATGAGCATGCCACCCATAATGGATAGAACGTTGTTCACTTCAAAAACAACCGCATTAATTAAGTTAGATGCCGTGGTCTTTTGGTAGAACTCGGTCTTCGCTCGTAGCAACCGAGTGAACATCTGCTCACGTAATGTCAGCAAGATATTACTAATGACTTTAGTGAGTAAATAGTTAGATAAAAACTGTGCGCCACTGCGAATAATGGCAAGGCCGACTAAGAAAACGGGGACGAGCCAAAGCTTATCGTTCAGTTCCCCAGTAAAACCCCGATCCAATAATGGCTTCATTAGAGCTGGTATGGAGGTCTCCGAAGCTGCAACAATGGCCATGGCAAGCAAGGATCCAACGATAAGCCGAGTATGGGGGCGTAAATACCGAATTAGTCGGTTTAGGGCTTGACGGTCTGAAGCATTCATATAATGAATTATGCCCACCTTGTCAGCCATACTCATAACTCGTAACGAGGAAGCCAATCTCGAGGACTGTTTGGCCTCGCTAGACGGACTTGCCACCCAAATTGTGGTGGTAGATACACAAAGTACGGATCGTACCTTGGTAATCGCCCAACGATACGGAGCACTAATATCGTCACCCCCGGATTGGCCCGGATTTGGACCCCAAAAGAATCGGGC
>DBCI01000064.1:14521-15815 GCA_002292975.1 Polynucleobacter sp. UBA962
CTAGACCTTGCAAGCGAAGACTGGGTCTTGTCCTTGGACGCCGATGAGCGCCTCACCCCGGAGCTAAGGGCAGAAATCAAGGGCGTGCTTGATAAACCTCAAACAGATTGCTATGCCATCCCTAGGCTCTCTTGGTATTGTGGGCGTTTTATGCGCCACTCTGGCTGGACACCAGACTATGTAGATCGCTTGTTCAAACGCGGAAGTGCTCGCTTCTCAACTGATTTAGTGCATGAACGCCTAATCCCCAAGGGCCCTGTATTGAGGCTAAAGAATCAGATGCTGCACTACAGCTTTATGAATCTTGCTCAGGTTCAAGAAAAGATGGAACGGTATTCCACAGCTTCAGCACAGCAGGCATTTTTAAGAGGCAAAACTGCCAGTCCTTTAAAAGCAATCTTGCATGGCGCCTGGTCATTTTTTCGGACCTATATATTGCGAGCTGGGTTTTTAGATGGTCCTCAAGGATTCTCGCTGGCTCTGGCTAATGCGAAAGGCTCCTATCTAAGGTACATTAAACTTTGGCGTCTGATTAAGAAATCAAAAGAATGACTCAAATTTCTGTCATAGTGGCGACCTACAATTGGCCAGCGGCTCTAGAGCTTTGTCTGCAATCCTTAAAGAATCAATCTTTTAGAGACTTTGAGATTTTGATTGCTGATGATGGGTCAAAAGAAGAGACTCGTGAACTTATACAAAAATGTATAGAAGAATTCCCTGTAAAGATTAGCCACCTATGGCATGAGGATATGGGGTGTCGCAAGACAATCATTGGAAATCAAGCAATCCAGACCTCAACTGGTAAATACTTGGTATTTCTAGATGGTGACTGCATAGTTCAGCCAGACTTTCTTGAAAGACATTTATCACTTGCTCAAAAAGGTTATTTGGTTACTGGGAGCAGAATATTACTTAATCAGAAATTTACTAATGAAATTCTTACTAGTAGATTATTGAACTTCTCGTGGCTTCGAAAAAAATCTATTTTTCTTTGGATTGCTGGATCCTTGAATAAATTTCTTCCATTGTTATTGAAATTTGGTAATGGCCAATGGAGGAATTACAAGAAATTTTACTGGCGTCGAATTAAAGGCTGCAATATGGCATGCTGGAGAGAGGATGCGCTCTTAATCAACGGGTTTGATGAGGCGCTATTAGGATGGGGGCATGAGGATGCTGATTTTGTTTTTCGCCTTGAAAACCAAGGTCTAACAAGAAAATCTGGCTCATGGTCGACTGAAGTCATTCATTTATTTCATAAAGTTCGTGATCAATCAAATAATGAAGAAAGTAC
>DBCI01000032.1:0-4425 GCA_002292975.1 Polynucleobacter sp. UBA962
CTGGTTTGGGATAGCGTGATTTAAGGTCATAACTCAGTTGATCAGAGCCTGGGCTCATCCCAATCCAGACCGAATCGATCTCGGGGCATGCAAAGAAACAATCCAAGGCATACAGCAACATAGGCTTGCCTGCTAAATGCCTAAATTGCTTCGGTTGGTCTCCCCCCAAGCGCGCTCCTAGGCCAGCAGAGGGAAGCAAGGCATGGCAGCGCCGTTGGGGATTGCTCATGGGCGTTTTATCGTTAAACACATACCTGATTCTATAATGGTCCTAGATGTCGGATGCTGTCAATCCAGTGGCAGTGCCTAGCCCTGCTGCTTCACCAATACCCCCTATCCCGGTACTTCGGGCTGGGCAGCGCTTTACCTTTAAACAGCTCGTTGGCTCCTCCGATGCGGCATTGATTGCGCAAACCGCCTTGGCGCATCGTAATCATTACAGTCAAATGGTAGTTCTTTGTGCAAGCGCGCTCGATGCCCAGCGCCTACTTGAGGAGATTCCTGGTTTTGCTCCCCAGCTGCGCATCCGTTTATTGCCCGATTGGGAGATCCTACCCTACGATCATTTCTCACCCCATCAAGACCTCATCTCAGAACGCTTGGCGACTCTCTATGAAATGCAAAACGGGAGTTGCGACCTAATCGTAATGCCCGTGACTACCGCCTTACAACGCTTAGCACCGCCTGCCTTTTTATCCGGCCATACGTTTTTCTTTAAACAGGGAGAACGTCTTCATGAGGAGGCCCTACGCTTGCAATTACAGCAAGCAGGTTACGATCCAGTGAGTGCCGTGATGCGCCCCGGTGAATACAGTATCCGTGGTGGCTTGATTGATTTATTTCCGATGGGCTCATCCTTGCCCTATCGCCTGGATTTATTTGGTGATGAGATCGAACAGATTCGGGCCTTTGATCCTGATACCCAGCGCAGCCTATATCCGGTGAAAGAGATTCGTCTTCTGCCAGGTCATGAGTTTCCCTTTGATGAAGCGACGCGCACTGCATTTCGGGGTCGCTGGCGGGAGTATTTTGAGGGCGATCCAACCCGCTGCTCGATTTATAAAGATGTGAGTGCCGGTATTCCCACAGCAGGAATTGAGTCTTACCTGCCCCTCTTCTTTGATGAGACCGCTACGATCTTTGACTACTTCATACGTAGTGAGAATGCCGCTAGTGACTCAGTGTGTTTGGTTTATGTGGGCGATATTGAATCTAGCATTACCCAGTTTTGGAAAGATACTGAGCAGCGCTATTCCTTTCTAAAGCATGACACCGAGCGTCCGGTGTTAAAGCCCAGTGATTTATTTCTGGAGCTTGATCCGTTTTTTATCCGCGCCAAGAGTCACCCACGGATTGTTTTGCAAGCAGCTGCTGTGCAGAGCGAGGAAGACGATCTCATCTTTTCTGCGTTACCGGATGTCTCGGTCCATCGTCGTGATGCAGATCCTCTGAAGCTCATCCGGCAGTTGCTCGTACAAAATGTTTGGCGCATCGTCATTTGTGCTGAGAGCGCAGGACGGAGTGAGTCTATTCGACAGCTCATGGAAGAGAGTAACTTAGGAGAAGGTTCTAACAACGCCCCACTCTTTCCATTGCATCCTTCCTCGGTTGAGAATATTGCCGCATTTGTGAAAGGAGCAGAGCGCTTTTCCATTTGCATCTCACCACTATTTAATGGTTTTGCGTGGCATGCACACGGCATCCTGGTCCTTACTGAATCCGAGCTCTTTACCCAAACAGCACGGCAGCGTCGAGGTAAAGAAACGGGCAACACCGATCCCGATATGCTCTTTAAAGATCTATCGGAACTTAAGGTCGGTGATCCGGTGGTTCATGTAGAACATGGCATTGGTCGTTATCAAG
This sequence comes from Polynucleobacter sp. UBA962, assembly GCA_002292975.1. GTDB lineage: Bacteria > Pseudomonadota > Gammaproteobacteria > Burkholderiales > Burkholderiaceae > Polynucleobacter. Next base: position 1,864 of record DBCI01000032.1, read on the forward strand.
GTTTGGTCTTACTGAATATGGCTCCTCCTAAAGAAGCCCCGGCATTTGAAGAGTTCTTACATTTGGTCTACGCCCAAGCTGCAACGTTGTATGTGCCTGTGCAACAACTGCATCAAGTTACGCGCTATGCGGGTGCCGATCCAGACTCGGCACCCCTGCATCAATTGGGTTCAGGGCAATGGGATAAAGCCAAACGCAAGGCAGCTCAGCAAATCCGCGATACCGCTGCAGAGCTTCTCAATCTCTATGCCGCTCGTGCAATACGTAAGGGGCATGCCTTTGAGTTCTCCGCCCACGATTACGCTGCCTTTGCCGAGAGCTTTGGGTTTGAAGAGACGCCCGATCAATCCAATGCCATTGCTGCAGTGATTGGTGATATGACCAGTGGCAATCCCATGGATCGATTGGTCTGTGGTGATGTCGGTTTTGGAAAGACCGAGGTTGCCCTGCGTGCTAGTTTTGTGGCAGTGATGGGTGGTAAGCAAGTGGCGATCTTGGCACCAACGACATTGCTTGCTGAACAACACGCCGCCACTTGGAAAGACCGCTTTGCGGCTTGGCCCGTGCGGATTGTGGAGCTCTCACGCTTTAAGACCACCAAAGAGATTAATGCTGCACTGGCCTCCATCGCCTCGGGCGAGGCCGACATTGTGATTGGTACACATAAGCTCTTATCGAAAGAAACAAAGTTTGAGCGCTTGGGTTTGGTCATCGTGGATGAGGAACATCGCTTTGGAGTCCGCCAGAAGGATACACTGAAGGCCATGCGGGCCGAGGTCGATATCCTAACCCTCACCGCCACACCAATCCCAAGAACATTGGGAATGGCACTCGAGGGTTTGCGTGAGTTCTCGGTGATTGCGACTGCCCCTCAGAAACGCTTAGCGATTAAGACCTTTGTGCGTCGTGAAGGCGATGACGTCATTCGGGAAGCAGTGTTACGAGAGATTAAACGCGGTGGTCAGGTGTATTTCTTACACAATGAAGTTGAGACCATCCAGAATCGCAAGCAAGCTCTGCAAACTTTATTGCCCGAGGCACGCATTGCAGTGGCGCATGGGCAAATGAATGAGCGTGAACTGGAATCGGTGATGCGCGATTTTGTGACCCAACGCAGTAATTTGTTGTTATGCACTACGATTATTGAAACTGGTATTGACGTACCCACGGCCAATACCATCATCATGCATCGGGCAGATAAATTTGGTTTAGCCCAATTACATCAATTGCGTGGTCGTGTGGGGCGCTCACACCACCAAGCCTATGCTTACCTTTTGGTCCCCGATCCTGAGGCACTTAGTAAGCAGGCGCACTTGCGACTCGATGCGATTCAGGCCATGGAAGAATTAGGTTCTGGTTTTTATCTGGCTATGCACGATCTTGAGATCCGGGGCGCTGGTGAGGTCTTGGGTGATAAGCAATCGGGTGAGATCCACGAGATTGGCTTTCAGTTATATACCGAGATGCTCAATCGCGCTGTTAAATCCTTGCGCAGTGGTAAAGAGCCCGATCTATTAGCACCCATGCAGGTCATGACCGATGTAAGCTTGGGAGCCCCTGCTTTACTGCCTGCCGATTACTGCCCCGATGTGCACGAACGTCTCTCGCTTTATAAGCGCTTCGCGAGTTGCGAAGACTTTAGTGACTTAAGTCTGCTACGTGAGGAGTTGATTGATCGCTTTGGTAACTTACCCGATGCTGCTAAAGCCTTTTATGAGACCCATCGTTTACGATTAGAAATGAGTTTATTGGGGATCAAGAAAATTGATGCGACTACTACAGCCATTCAGGTGCAATTTATACCCCAGCCACCACTCGATCCGGTCAAGATTATTCGGATTGTGCAATCCAATCCCGCCATTCATCTAAACGGTCAAGATCGGATTAAATACCTGCCTCCCAAGGATGCTTCTTTTGAGAAATTAGAACAGCGCATTGAAGCGATTCGGCAACTAATGAAGTTACTCAGTAGTGCGTTGATCGCTGGTGCCCACCCATTACCAACACCTGCTCTCTCTGCATAATGTAAGGTATGACACAGTCTGCTACCCACCCATTCCCAGCGCTTCAGGTTCTCACGGATGGAGCCGTAGTACCCGAGGTCTTTATGGGTCTTGAGAAAGCCTTGGTGAAATTAGGGATTGAGTACACCCGTGTAGGGCAACGGTTTTTGCTTGGACGAGAGCTTGAGTTATTCGAGCGCAATGGCCTACGTCAGTTTTGTGCCGTGCGCTCGCATGACCTCGCCATCTTGCCACCTAATTTTTTAGCAGATGCGCTTCAGGTGCTGGCTATGGATATGGACTCCACGCTCATTAATATCGAGTGCATTGATGAGATTGCCGACTTTGCGGGTAAGAAAGCAGCAGTCGCAGAAATTACGGCTGCCACCATGCGAGGAGAGATAGTTAATTTCTCGGAGAGTCTCTCAAGACGCGTTGCGCTCTTGGCGGGCGTTCCGCAAAGTGTTTTGCATTCGGTCTATGAAGAGCGTTTGCAACTTAATTCTGGTGCTGAGTTATTAATTGCAGGAGCGCATGAGCGGAATATGCACACCCTCTT
>DBCI01000032.1:4479-5914 GCA_002292975.1 Polynucleobacter sp. UBA962
CGAGGCTCACTCCAATGAGCTTGAGGTCATTGATGGCTTGCTAACTGGACGAGTCTTGGGTGAGATTGTGGATGGAACGGCCAAAAATCACTACCTTGTCTCTGCTTGCACTACTCTCGGTCTCACCAAAAGGAATGCGCTGGTGATGGGCGATGGCGCCAATGATTTGCTGATGATGGCAGACTGCGGTCTGAGTGTGGCGTATCGGGCTAAGCCTGTGGTTAAAGAAAAAGCCGACGTTGCACTTGACTTCGTCGGCTTAGATGCGGTCTTACAATTACTTTAGGATTGCTTAGAGTCTTTCAAAGATCGCAGCAATTCCCTGTCCACCACCAATACACATGGTAACCAAGCAATACTTCCCATTGGTACGATGCAGTTCATGAATCGCTTTGGTGGCAATCGCTGCTCCAGTACAACCCACGGGGTGACCCAGCGCTACTGCACCACCGTTCACATTGGTCTTGGCAGGATCGAGTCCCAAACCTTTTGTAACGGCAATTGCCTGAGCAGCAAACGCTTCATTGGACTCAATCACATCCATCTTGTCGAGGGTTAAACCAGCGCGTTGCAATGCAATCTTGGTCGCCGGAATTGGACCTTCACCCATTATGTGATTAGGTACACCAGCTACTGCATACGAGACCAAGCGTGCAATCGGTTTTTGACCAGCCTTGGCAGCGACATCGGCAGCGGCGAGCACCATAAATGCCGCGCCATCGTTCACACCCGATGCATTACCAGCCGTTACGGTACCGCCCTCTTTCTTAAACGCTGGCTTCATCTTGGCCAGGGTCTCCATGGTGGTATCGGGCTTGCAATGCTCATCGGTATCAAATACCACATCGCCCTTACGGGTCTTAATCGTAATTGGCACAATTTGTGATTTAAAGCGACCTTCTTTAATCGCAACAGCAGCACGACGATGCGACTCGACTGCAAAGGCATCTTGATCTTCACGCGTAATCTTCCACTTCTCGGCTAAGTTCTCCGCGGTGATACCCATATGGCCCACACCAAATGGATCGGTGAGAACCGAGACCATGAGGTCAATCATCTTGGTATCGCCCATGCGTGCGCCAGTGCGCATTGCAGTAGCACCATACATAGCGCGTGACATCACTTCTACACCGCCACCAACACCATAGTCATAGTCATTGAGCATGATGCCTTGGGCAGTGGTCACAATCGCTTGAAGGCCAGAGCTACATAACCGATTGACTGCCATCGCTACTGAGTCCATCGGTAGTCCCGCTTGAATGGAAGCAACCCGTGCCACGTAGGCATAGCGGTTATCCGTCGGCATCGTATTACCAACGGTTACATAATTGATTTTGCTAGGGTCAGCACCAGAACGGGCGACCGCTTCTTTCATGACCATGCCAGCGAGTTCGCAGGGCTCAACACTGCTGAGACTGCCACCGTATCCACCAAT
>DBCI01000032.1:5976-6899 GCA_002292975.1 Polynucleobacter sp. UBA962
CTCTTTTACATTAGCCATTTGTACTAGCTCGATAGCTAGTTTTATATCATTATCTACACTTGCACAATCAGATCATGCCCTTGCGTCTGAATCACGGTCGCCTTAATAAACTCCCCTACCCGATAACGCTTAGAAGGCTTGCTGGGCGGGAGTATACGTACTAAGCCGTCAATTTCGGGGGCATCCCCGGCACTCCGCCCAATCCCACCTTGATCGTCTAAACGATCAACCAAGACCCGAATTCGTTGGTCTACGAAGCGTTGGATACGCTTGGTCGAAATGGTCTCAGCGACCTCCATAAAGCGTGCTTGGCGCGCTTCTCTGAGGGTTTGTGGCACAGGGTTGTCCAGTTGATTGGCGCTTGCGCCTTCCACGGGTGAGTAAGCAAAGCAACCCGCGCGATCAATGTTCGCTTCGTGCATAAAGTCCAAGAGGTACTGGAACTCCTCCTCGGTCTCCCCAGGAAATCCAGCGATGAATGTACTGCGGATCACAAGATCGGGGCAGACTGCACGCCATTGCTCAATACGGTCTAGGTTTTTCTCGCCACTCGCAGGACGCTTCATGCGTTTGAGTACATCGGGATGTGCATGCTGCATGGGTATATCGAGATAGGGTAATAAACCATAACCATGCTCTTTGAACTCCGCCATGATCGGCAGAATTTGATCAACGTGTGGATAGGGGTACACATAATGCAGACGCACCCACGCTTCGTGTTCTTTGGCTAATTGATGCAAGGCTAGAGCTAAATCATACAAACGGGTCTTTACAGGTTTGCCATCCCAAAAGCCAGTGCGGTACTGAATATCAACGCCATAGGCGCTTGTATCTTGCGAGACCACCAGTAACTCTTTTACGCCGGACTCAAACAGTTGTTTAGCTTCCTTGAGAACATCACCAATCGGGCGAGACACTAGATC
>DBCI01000032.1:6986-8857 GCA_002292975.1 Polynucleobacter sp. UBA962
ATTTTGAGATAGGCGTAATGTTTGGGTGTTAATTTGATTCCGGCTGGCGGGACCAGATCCAGAAACGGATCATGAGGCTTTGGTAAATGCGCATGGACTGCTTGCAAAACTTCTGCAGTAGCGTGCGGACCTGTAACTGCTAAAACTTTAGGATGAACACTTTTAATCAGGTCACTACCATCGGCATTTTTTTTGGCACCCAGGCATCCGGTCACAATTACCTTACCGTTCTCTGCTAGTGCCTCACCAATCGCTGCGAGGCTCTCTTCCACAGCGGAGTCGATAAAGCCACAGGTGTTCACAATTACGAGATCAGCGCCGGCATACTCTTTTGCGGTCTCGTAGCCTTCAGCACTCAACTGGGTCAAGATCAACTCAGAATCTACCAAGGCTTTCGGGCAACCCAATGAGACAAATCCTACTTTTGCAACCACGCCAAATACCCTATCTGTTCATGAAAAATGAAATATTACCCATGCAGGGATGCAATGGGTTTGCTTTAAGAACTCTTATCGGAGTTCTGTGTTTTTGGATTAAACGGAAATCCAGTAAATAAGGTGTTTGATCCTTGCATCTGCTCTTGCATTTTGAGAAAGAGATCCTTGCTCTGGTCCATGTAGCTGGACATTAGATTTTGCATAAACGGATTTTGCAAGTTCATCATTTGGGTCCACGCTTCGGTGCCACCCCCACTCATCGTTTTACTCTGATCGTTTAGCTTTTGGTGCATATCCATGAACGACTGCATGGTGCGCTCGAGGTGATTACCCATGAGCCCTTGCATCGAGTGGCCATAGAAACGAATAACCTGTTGCAACATCTGGGTCGAGAACACCGGCATCCCACAAGCCTCTTCTTCCAAAATAATTTGCAAGAGGATGCTGCGGGTTAGGTCCTCATCCGTTTTAGCATCGACCACCTTGAAGGCCTCAACGGCCATGACTAACTCTTTGATGTCGGATAAGGTGACATAAGCACTCGTCTGGGTGTCATACAGACGCCGGTTCGGGTACTTTTTGATCAACCGCTCTTCGCCGACCTTCTTAGTACGTGATGACATGGTTCTTCCCTTGCTATATGTTGCAATGCAGAATTTACCCTAGTTTAGCCTGTATGGATACCGCCGTTAAGAGAGAAGTCTGCACCGGTCGAGAACGCACCGTCATCTGAGGCAATCCAGGCGCAGATAGAGGCAATCTCGTCTGGGGTTCCCAAGCGCTTGACTGGTATGGCGCCAATGATCTTCTCCAGCACGTCTTCACGGATAGCTTTCACCATATCGGTTGCAATATAGCCTGGGGAAACGGTATTAACGGTCACCCCTTTACTAGCAACCTCTTGTGCTAGGGCCATAGTGAAACCATGTAAACCTGCCTTCGCCGTGGAATAGTTGGTTTGTCCAAACTGGCCTTTTTGACCATTTACGGATGAGATATTAATAATGCGGCCCCAGCCGTTATCGATCATGCCGTCGATGACTTGCTTGGTGACATTAAAGAGCGAGTTCAGATTGGTATCAATCACAGCCTTCCAATCTTCAGGGGTCATCTTCCGAAATACACTGTCACGGGTGATGCCAGCATTATTAACTAGCACATCAACACGACCCACTTCAGCCTTGACCTTCTCAAATGCGGTTTTGGTACTCTCCCAATCAGACACATTGCCCTCTGATGCAATGAACTCGTAACCCAGCGCCTTTTGCTCGCCGATCCAACGGTCCTTGCGTGGTGAGTTTGGTCCACATCCTGCGATCACCTTAAATCCACCTTTGGATAAACGCTGGCAGATCGAGGTACCAATACCACCCATACCACCGGTTACATATGCAATTCGTTGAGCCATTTTTTTCTCCTTGTTATTGGTGTGAT
>DBCI01000128.1:0-421 GCA_002292975.1 Polynucleobacter sp. UBA962
GAGGTTAGTGCAGAAGTAAAACGGCAGTTCAGTGTAAAGGCTGCTCAAAAGATTGCGGCTGAAGCAGCGGGCATACGCTTTGAGGCTTTGCAAAAGAACCCGAACGATACCAATGGCTTTGCTAAGGCGGTTTGGGTCTCACGCAACAAGCCGACTGATCTCTTGGCACCACAACTCGATGCCATCATGGCAGTTGACCCTGCCAAGTTACCGGTAGTGGTCTCGTCCACGAACTCCGATGGCGGTATCACCCTCTATCGCGTTGACCAAGTACGTCAACCACCTGCCAGCGATGCCAAAGTACGCGCAGCGCAAGCACAACAGATTGAAGCATTAGCAGCCCAAGCTGAGTTTGCAGCCTTCCTTAATCACATGCGCATCCTTGCGAATGTGAAAGTAGTTAATCCACTGAAGCCAGCAG
>DBCI01000128.1:472-3841 GCA_002292975.1 Polynucleobacter sp. UBA962
AAAAGGCTCCATCGCCTTCCACACATTGCCAAACAGAATGGGTTGAGCTTGCTCATTCGGATGTATCCGATCGGCCTGAAAGAGTTCTGGTCTAGTAGCTACTCCTTCAAGAAAGAAGGGCAGAAGAGCTACTTGTTCGGATTGAGCCAGACTCACAAATAAACGGGCAAATTGCTTGGTGTATTCCTGTCCGTAGTTAGGAGGGATCTGCATACCCAGCAAGAGAACCTCGGCACCACTTTTCTTACTCATCACAATCATGTCTTTAAGGTTCTTCTGGGTTGCCGTCAAGGACAGACCGCGAAGGGCGTCATTGGCCCCCAACTCAATAATTACCAGCCTTGGCTTCACGCGCTTTAAGAGATCCGGTAAACGACTTAAGCCACCGGCGGTGGTTTCACCGCTGATACTAGCGTTTGTGATCTGCCACGAGCTACCTTCTTTGCGTAACTGATTACCCAATAAGGTTACCCAGCCAGTGCCACGGGGTAGACCATATTCAGCAGAAAGACTATCGCCCAATACCAAGAGTTGTGGACCAGATTGTGGGGCTTTATTACTTTGTGCCAGCAAGGGTGGGCTGCTCACGAGTAAGATGGAGGCCAAGCCCACGATAAATTGTTTAAACAAAGGTTTCACATTGAGTATTGTGCATGAATCTCCCCCAGTCTTGCAGGTCAGCCATGTGGGTAAAACAGTCCAAACGAGTGACGGACCCTTAGCAATACTGCAGGACATTAGTTTCTCAATCGCTGCGGGAGAGTCCGTTGCAATCGTTGGTGCATCTGGATCGGGCAAAAGTACCTTATTGGGCCTCTTGGCCGGCTTAGATCTCCCCAGCAGTGGCTCCGTGCATCTCATGCAAAAAGATCTAGGCAAACTTGATGAAGATGGTCGTGCAAGACTAAGGGGTCAATACGTTGGCTTTGTATTCCAGTCCTTTCAGTTGGTGCCACACCTCAATGCTCTAGAGAACGTAATGTTGCCTTTGGAGATTCGTGGTGATCCACTTGCAAAATCTCGCATTGCCGCCTCAGGGTGCTTAGCCAAGGTTGGTCTGAGTGAGCGCCTGTCGCATTACCCTAAAACTCTATCGGGTGGAGAACAGCAGCGCGTTGCCTTAGCTCGGGCCTTTGTGAGTGAGCCCAATATCTTGTTTGCCGATGAACCCACTGGAAGCTTAGACGAGGCCAGCGGGGCAAGAGTGATTGAGCTCTTGTTTCAACTCAATCGCGAGAACGGCTCCACCCTCATCTTGGTCACCCATGACCCGCACCTGGCTAAACGCTGTAGCCGCCAACTTACCCTGCAGGGCGGTCGTTTGGTCTAAACCTAGAGGCTAAATCCACGGCACTCTTATAATTACGGAATGTCATTTTTCCGTTGTCTGCCCGGGGCTGATGCCCTTTCTGCCTTCCGTCAACAACGGCTCTTAAGCCTCCTTGCCACCCAAGGAATTGAGCTTAGTAGCATCACTGCACAGTACCTGCATTTTGTTTGGTCAGAGCAAGAGCTCTCAGCAAACCAGGTAAGTACACTTGAAGCTTTACTGCAGTACGGTGAGCCATTTGCAACAACAAAAGCTACTCAATCCGTCATCGTGATCCCCCGATTTGGTACGGTCTCACCCTGGGCTAGCAAAGCAACCGACATTGCACGTCAATGTGGTTTGGAGGTCTTACGGATCGAGCGCGGTGTACGCTATCAATGGACCTCTAAGAAAAATCTCAATCCCGCGCAAGAGCAGATCTTAGAGACAGCATTATTTGATCGGATGACCGAGGTGATCGTCACTGCCGAGAACGACGTACACGCCCTATACCAAACCTTACCCGATCGACCATTCACACGCATTGATGTCATGGGGCAGGGTAAAGCAGCGCTTGAGCACGCTAATCAATCCTTAGGCTTGGCACTCTCTGCCGATGAGATTGGCTATTTGGAGGAGAACTTCAAGCGCCTAGAGCGCAACCCCAGCGATGTTGAACTGATTATGTTTGCACAAGCCAATAGCGAGCACTGCCGCCATAAAATCTTTAATGCCAGTTGGACCATCGACGGTAAGAACCAAGAGCATTCATTGTTTGCCATGATTCGGAATACTGATCGCTTGCAACCGAAGGGAACTATCGTAGCTTACTCCGATAACTCCGCCATCATGGAAGGCTGTGATGCGGATGTGTGGAGCTCGGTTGGTCCTGCGGGAAAGTATCAAACCAAGCGTGCATTGGTACACACCTTAATGAAAGTGGAGACCCATAACCATCCCACTGCGATTGCACCGTTTCAAGGTGCGGCAACTGGATCAGGCGGGGAGATCCGAGACGAGGGCGCAACGGGGATTGGTGGTAGACCCAAAGCAGGTCTCACCGGGTTCTCTGTATCGAACTTGCATATCCCTGGTACAAACCTCCCCTGGGAGAAAAGCCCTTATGGCAAACCGGAGCGGATCGCAAGCCCCTTGCAGATCATGATTGATGGGCCATTGGGAGGAGCGGCATTTAATAATGAGTTTGGCCGACCCAATCTTGGTGGTTATTTCCGAGTCTTTGAGCAAACCATTGGTGGGCAACGACGAGGCTATCACAAGCCCATCATGATCGCCGGTGGTATTGGCGCGATTGAGTCGATTCATACGCATAAGCATCCCATCGAAGATGGTGACCTCTTAATTCAGTTAGGTGGCCCCGGAATGCGCATTGGCATGGGCGGAGGTACAGCGAGTTCGATGTCGACCGGTGCTAATACCGCAGATCTGGATTTTGATTCTGTACAACGCGGTAATCCAGAGATCGAGCGTCGTGCGCAAGAGGTAATTAATCAATGCCGTGCACTGGGCGAACATAATCCGATTGTCTCGATCCATGATGTAGGGGCAGGCGGTCTATCCAATGCATTTCCAGAGCTAGCCGATAGTGCAAAACTGGGTGCGCAATTTGAGCTGCGTAGCATCCCACTAGAAGAGAGCGGTATGAGCCCCGCAGAGATCTGGTGCAACGAGTCGCAAGAGCGCTATGTGATTGCAATTCATCCAAAAGACCTTGAGCGTTTTGCCAAGATGTGTGAGCGTGAGCGCTGCCCCTATGCGGTCGTCGGACACACCACTCAAAACCGCCAACTGCAATTGCACGATCAACAGCAAGCCAAAAATCCAGATCAACAGTACCCCATTGATATGCCAATGGAAGTACTCTTGGGTAAACCTCCCAAAATGCATCGGGATGTTCATACCACGCAAGAACAGTTCCCCCCATTTAACTGCAATGCCATCGAGCTCAAAGAAGCAATCGAGTTGGTCTTACAACAACCCACGGTAGCTAGTAAATCCTTTTTGATCACGATTGGTGATCGTACGGTGGGCGGTCTTAA
>DBCI01000128.1:3923-5827 GCA_002292975.1 Polynucleobacter sp. UBA962
TATCGGGGTGAAGCCATGAGCATGGGTGAGCGTACTCCCCTTGCACTCTTTAATGCACCAGCAGCAGCTAAGATGGCAGTGGGTGAGGCGATTACTAATATTCTGGCTGCTGATATTGCTAGCATCGAAGACATTAAGTTATCAGCTAATTGGATGGCAGCTTGCGGCCAACCCGGCGAAGACGCCAAACTCTATGAGTCTGTTAAGGCGGTAGGAATGGAGCTTTGCCCAGAGCTGGGTATCTCGATCCCCGTAGGGAAAGATTCTTTATCGATGGCAACCACCTGGCAGGATAACAATCAAGCCAAGCAAGTGGTCGCGCCTGTATCACTCATCATCTCGGCATTTGCTCCTGTGCGTGATGTGCGCAACACGCTCACACCGCAACTGCAACTCCAGACCGAGACTGAACTAATCTTGATTGATCTGGGACGCAATCAGAATCGGATGGCTGGCAGTATTGTGACCCAGGTATTTGAGCAAACGGATACGCACGCACCGAATGTCGATCAGGCGAGTGATCTCAAAGCCTTTACGAATGCCATTATTACCTTGCGTGAGCGCAATGCTATCTTGGCCTACCATGATCGCTCCGATGGTGGCTTACTGGCCTGTATCGCCGAGATGGCCTTTGCAAGCCATTGCGGCATCTCACTTAATGTCGATCTCTTGTGTATTGATCCACAGACCGAACCAGATTATGGCGATGCCAAGAACTGGGCTTCTCAGGTCAGCGGTCGGCGTCATGAGCAAACCATGCGGGCATTGTTTAGTGAAGAGCTAGGTGCGGTCATCCAAATTGAGCGATCACAGCGCGATGCAGTATTTGCAGTCTTACGCGAATGTGGCATTAGCGCCTTTAGTCATGTGATTGGCAAACCCAATCAAAGCGATGCTTTAGAGATCTGGCGTGATGCCAAGTGCGTTTATACCGAAAGTAGAGTGCATCTTCAAAAACTTTGGCAGAACACCAGTTATCAGATCGCTCGCTTGCGCGATAACCCCAACTGTGTGGATAGCGAGTATCAAAGCATAGACGATAAAAATGATCCTGGGATGAGCCCCATCCTGCTTTTTGATCCTAATGAGAACCCCAGTGCACCATTTATTAAAAAGGGCACGCGACCCAAGATGGCTATCTTGCGGGAGCAGGGCGTTAACTCCCATCTTGAGATGGCCTACGCGATGGATCTCGCTGGCTTTGCTAGTCATGATGTTCATATGAGCGATCTACTTTCTGGTCAAGCTAATCTCAAAGACTATCAAGGCTTAGTGGCTTGCGGTGGATTTAGTTATGGTGATGTGCTGGGTGCCGGTGAGGGCTGGGCCAAGACCATTTTGTTTAACCCACAACTCAGCGAGCAATTTGCAAGCTTCTTTCAACGTAACGATAGTTTTGCCTTAGGTGTTTGTAATGGCTGTCAGATGATGAGTAATTTAGCGAGCCTAATACCTGGTGCTAAGGCATGGCCTAAGTTCACGCGCAATCAATCGGAGCAATACGAAGCACGGCTTGTGATGGTAGAGATACTACAGTCACCATCCCTATTCTTTCATGGAATGAGCGGTAGCCATTTACCCATAGCGGTCGCGCATGGTGAGGGCTTTGCCAACTTCAAACACCAAGGTAACGCACGTGAGATTGAACATAATCAATTAGCCGCCATGCGCTTTATTGATCATCAGGGTAATGCTACTGAGCGTTATCCATTAAATCCGAACGGCTCACCGCAGGGATTAACCAGCGTGACCACCGCGGATGGCCGGTTCACGGTGATGATGCCGCACCCAGAGCGCGTCTTCAGAAATGTGCAAATGAGTTGGTATCCCCAGGAGTGGAATCAAACTCAGGATGGTGCCAGCCCCTGGTTGCGTATGTTCCGCAACGCCCGCGTTTGGGTGAA
>DBCI01000128.1:5948-6293 GCA_002292975.1 Polynucleobacter sp. UBA962
CCGTGGATACAAGGGGCTATGCGTATTCGGGATCCGAGTGAGATCTATCTCGAGTACTCGCAACAGATGATGGCTTGGTTACTCTTTTTACAGAGTAAGCCCAAGATGCAAATTGCGCAATTAGGCTTGGGTACTGGCTCACTCGCCAAGTTCACCCTTGAGCATTGCCCAAGCGTAATCAATACCGCGGTAGAGCTGAACCCAGCGGTCATCATTGCAGCCAGAACCATGTTTGATTTACCTAATGATCATGACCAGTTAAAGGTAGTGCAAGACAACGCCCTAAGTTTTGTGAAGAATAAACGCCATCACCAACAGTTTGATGTCTTGCAAGTGGATTTATAT
>DBCI01000128.1:6368-7640 GCA_002292975.1 Polynucleobacter sp. UBA962
CCCTAAAGGCTACTGCGGTGATGACCGTTAATTTGTTCTCACAGCACAAAAGTTTTGATATCAACCTCAATAATATGTGCAAAGCATTTAAGGGCAGGGTGCTGATATTCCCGGAATCGCACGATTGCAATGCGGTCGCCATCGCCTTTAAGGGCCCGATGATCAATACCGATTGGAAGAATGTAGAGCAGCGTGCCAAGATCATCCATGATCAGACTGGTCTACCGACTAAGTACTGGGCTAAGGGCTTACAAGCGGTGAATGCGCGCCAGGAAGAGCGCTTACAAATATAATGAAGATACGGATGAACTTTCTGGGGAGCCCAATCACTAAGAAAGTTAAAAACTATCTGTTCATTCTGATTGGCCTCTTTATTGGCTTTGCGCAAATATCAAAGGCGGAGAGTGTTGGTAAAAATACAGAAACTGTGACTGTAGCCAGTAAACGCTTTACTGAATCGTATATTCTGGCTGAGATTATTGCTCAGACCCTAAAAAATAATACCGATTATGAGATTAAAACCAAATTAGGGCTTGGCAATACAACCATTCTGTTTAATGCCCTTCTACAAGGCAATATTGACATCTATCCAGAATATCTTGGCACGATTACCAAGGAGATTTTAAAAGAGGACGGCACTCTCTCTTTGGAGCAGATCAACCAAAGATTGCTGCCACTCAAATTACAGGCAGGTGTATTTCTGGGCTTTCAAAACTCCTATGCGCTTGCAATGAGAAAAGATCAGGCAATGCAGCTTGGGATTACAACAATTGCGGATCTTGCAAAACATCCAGGCCTAAAGATTGGGTTTTCACATGAGTTTCTGGGTAGACCTGACGGATGGCCTTCCATTCAGAAAGTTTATGGCCTCTCAAACCTGAGCGCTAAGGGATTGGATCATGGCCTTAGTTATTCTGCTCTTGAAAAGAAACAGGTTGATTTAATCGATGCATACACCACCGATGCGCAACTCAGTAATGAAAAAATTGTCCTTCTAATCGATAAGCAAAAATTTTTCCCCTCGTATGAAGCCGTTTTGCTTTACCGTATAGAGAGTTTTAAAGATAAACCGAAAGCCTTGTTAGCCTTAGAGGGTTTATCGCAGAAGATTTCGCAAATAGAGATGCGAAACATGAACGCTGCAGTGGAGGGTCAAGGGTTAACCTTTTCTAGTACCGCCCAATCGTTTATCACCAAAGAGCAACTATTATCTGAGCCTCTTTCATTGATGAAGCAATTATTTGGCCCAGACTTTTTGCGTCTAAGTTATGA
>DBCI01000062.1:0-18105 GCA_002292975.1 Polynucleobacter sp. UBA962
ATTAATCTGTCGATACTGATACTGAAATCATCCTCAGGGGCTTGCAAATAGTACTGTTTTTATATACAGTAAACATACAGTAGAGATTAACAGACACAAATAGAGCAAAACACCGTACAGAATAGAAAAGGACAGCCATGAACGACAAGAAAAAATCAGCCTCATCCGAATTTGAAGGAATGAGCGGAGACAAGCAAAAAGCATTAACAGCTGCCTTAGCGCAAATTGAAAAACAGTTTGGTAAAGGCTCGATCATGCGTCTGGGTGACGCGGAGATTAATCAAGATATTCAGGTGGTATCGAGCGGCTCGCTAGGGCTAGACATTGCGCTAGGTGTGGGCGGTTTAGCCCGCGGGCGTGTGATTGAAATCTACGGACCAGAATCCTCCGGCAAAACGACGCTCACCTTACATGCAGTTGCAGAGATGCAAAAATTAGGAGGTACTTGCGCATTTATTGACGCCGAACATGCCTTGGATGTTCAATATGCCGCCAGACTCGGTGTAGATGTTAATAATTTATTAATTTCGCAACCGGATACAGGTGAGCAAGCATTAGAAATTGCGGATGCATTGGTTCGTTCTGGCTCAATTGACCTCATTGTGATTGACTCGGTGGCTGCTTTGGTACCGAGAGCAGAGATTGAAGGCGATATGGGCGACTCCCTACCAGGCTTGCAAGCTCGCTTGATGAGTCAGGCACTACGGAAGTTAACAGGAACGATTAAGCGCACTAATTCGATGGTGATCTTTATCAATCAAATTCGGATGAAGATTGGTGTGATGTTCGGATCTCCAGAAACAACCACCGGTGGCAATGCCTTGAAGTTCTACGCAACGATGCGTTTGGACATCCGCCGCATTGGCAGCATTAAAAAGGGCGATGAAGTCGTTGGCAACGAAACACGTGTGAAAGTGGTGAAGAACAAAGTATCGCCACCCTTCCGCGAAGCCATTTTTGACATCATGTATGGCCAAGGAATTTCACGTGAGGGTGAAATCATTGATATGGGCGTAGAAGCCGATATCGTCGAGAAGTCGGGTGCTTGGTATAGCTATGGCGGTGAGCGCATTGGGCAGGGTAAAGATAATGCCCGTGAGTTTTTGAAAGAGAACCCTGAAATGGCTAAAGAAATTGAGGCAAAGATCCGTGAGAAGTTGGGTGTTAAAAACGCCGGATCCTTAATTAGCGAAACGCTCGATGATGAGGAGATGGAATCTGCAGACGCTTAATGCGGGCTTCAAGTAAATCATCTAAACAAAGCCCGAGTCTCAAAGCTCGGGCTTTGCGTCTTTTATCGCGGCGGGAATACAGCCGCAAAGAACTGACGAGTAAATTAGTTCAACTCGTACGGCAGAATGAAGAAGAGCCACCCAAGGACCTCGATATACACATCGAGGAAGTGCTCACTGACTTTGAGGCAAGAGGTTGGTTGAGTGACGAGCGATTTGCAAATGCTCTAGTGCGTCGACGAAGCGAGCGTTTTGGAGTTCGGCGCGTAGCCGATGAGCTACAAAGGGCAGGGGTTGAAACCGGTCTTATTGCTCAACTCACAGGGGAGCTCAAGGAAACGGAGTTTGAGCGCGCTAAGGCCTTATGGGCGCGTAAATTTGGTCAAATTTCCAGTGAACAAAAGGAGCGGGCACGTCAGTACCGTTTTCTTGTTTCTAAGGGTTTTAGCCCAGATCTTGTTGCTAAGGTGATTGGTGGGCGCTCAGCCTCCAATTAGGCGAATTAAGGCTATGAAAATGTTAGACTAACGGGTCTTTTGCAGGCGTTTAAAGTCCCGTTTTGCCTTGATTTGGGTCAATAGCCCGAACTGCTTCATCAGGGAAAATAGCTTTTACGCTGGCGTTGAAAACGAAACATTTCCAGGAGCTGTTATGAAGATTCATGAGTACCAAGGCAAGGAACTTCTGCGCCAATTTAATGTACCTGTGCCCAATGGTATTCCAGCGTTTAGTGTTGATGAGGCTATTAAGGCAGCTGAGAAGTTAGGCGGCCCCGTTTGGGTTGTTAAAGCCCAAATTCATGCGGGTGGTCGTGGTAAGGGTGGCGGTGTCAAATTAGCCAAAAGCATGGAGGAAGTTAAAAACTATGCCTCTTCGATCTTGGGAATGCAATTAAAGACCCATCAAACGGGTCCCGAAGGACAAAAGGTTCGTCGACTCTTAATTGAGGATGGCGCTGATATTAAAAAAGAGTATTACCTTGGAATCTTGACCGATCGCGGTACCCAAAAAGTGGTGCTCATGGCTTCGAGCGAAGGCGGCATGGATATTGAAGAGGTTGCTGAGAAGACCCCTGAAAAGATTATTAAAGTATTTGTGGATCCCCTGATTGGTTTAAGTGATGCACAGTGTGATCAGTTAAGTAAGGGGATTGGTGTACCAGAAGCCTCACACGGTAAAGCTCGTGAGGTGTTCAAGAATCTCTATAAAACATATTGGGATACCGACGCTTCCCTCGTTGAAATTAATCCTCTGATCTTGGAGGGCAATGGTAATATCAAAGCGCTCGATGCCAAATTTAACTTTGATTCGAATGCACTATATCGTCATCCTGAGATCGTTGCATATCGCGATGAGAATGAAGAAGATCCCGCAGAGATTGAGGCATCTAAATTTGACCTAGCTTACATTTCTTTAGATGGCAATATTGGCTGCTTGGTCAATGGTGCTGGTTTGGCAATGGCTACGATGGATACCATTAAATTATTTGGCGGTCAGCCAGCGAACTTCTTAGATGTAGGTGGTGGCGCAACGGCTGAGAAAGTGACCGAGGCCTTTAAGATCATGCTTAAGAACAAGAGTGTGAAAGCAATACTCGTCAATATCTTTGGCGGCATTATGCGTTGTGATGTGATTGCAGAAGGTGTAGTAACTGCCTGTAAAGCAGTCAACCTATCGGTACCCTTGGTCGTAAGGATGAAGGGCACTAATGAAGAGTTGGGTAAGAAGATTTTGGCAGACTCTGGTTTGCCAATCATCAGCGCCGATTCTATGGCAGAAGCAGCAACCAAAGTCGTTGCTGCAACCCAAGGTAAATAAGCCATCACACCCAATTAGAGGAATACAGTATGTCGATCTTAATTAATAAAAATACGAAAGTGATTACCCAAGGTATTACGGGTAAGACCGGGCAGTTTCACACAGAGAAGTGCCAGGAATATGCCAATGGCAAAAACTGTTTTATCGCTGGCGTTAATCCTAAAAAAGCGGGCGAGTCTATTTTTGGGATTCCTATTTTTGGCACAGTAAAAGAAGCCGCCAAGGAAACGGGCGCAACGGTATCCGTGATCTATGTCCCACCCCCAGGTGCTGCTGCAGCGATTTGGGAGGCAGTCGAGGCCGATTTGGATTTCGTGATTTGTATTACGGAAGGTATTCCTGTGCGCGATATGTTGGAAGTCCGTAATAAGATGCTGCAAAAGGAAGCCAAGGGCGGTAAGAAAACCTTATTGCTCGGTCCGAATTGCCCAGGACTTATTACCCCCGATGAAATTAAGATTGGGATCATGCCTGGCCACATTCACCGTAAAGGTCGTATTGGGGTAGTAAGCCGTTCAGGCACTTTGACTTACGAAGCGGTTGGTCAGCTCTCCGCAATCGGCCTAGGCCAATCAACTGCGGTAGGAATTGGTGGCGATCCCATCAATGGCCTTAAGCACATTGATGTAATGAGAATGTTCAATGATGACCCTGATACGGATGCGGTCATCATGATTGGTGAGATTGGTGGACCAGATGAAGTAGAAGCGGCACGTTGGTGCAAAGCGAACATGAAAAAACCTATCGTAGGCTTTATTGCTGGGGTCACTGCCCCACCAGGAAAGCGTATGGGCCATGCAGGGGCTTTGATCTCAGGCGGTGCTGATACGGCAGATGCAAAACTAGCGGTCATGGAGGAGTGCGGGTTTAAGGTCACCAAAAACCCCTCTGAGATGGCGAGTTTACTGAAAGCAATGATTTAATTTGAAAATTAAGCTGTAATAGCATGCGATGTTTTAAGTATTTGGATAACTATAAATAACAATTAGAGGAAGACATGGAATTTTTTACAATGATTGATTGGTCTGTGGTGATTCAAATCATCATCATTGATCTTCTTTTGGGCGGCGATAACGCCGTGGTGATTGCGCTAGCCTGCCGTAATTTACATCCCAATCAAAGAAAAAAGGGCATTATTTGGGGTACAGCTGGCGCCATTATTTTGCGTGTGATCTTGGTTGCGTTTGCAGTCACCTTATTACAAATCCCATTCTTAAAATTAGTTGGTGGCGCTTTGTTGTTATGGATTGGTTACAAACTCATGGTGCAGCATGATGAGGAAGAACATAACATGGATGCCCCAGACAAGCTGTTTGCTGCCATCAAAACCATCATCATTGCAGATATCGTAATGAGTTTAGATAATGTTCTTGCGATTGCTGGTGCGGCAGGTCAAGTGGATAACTCGGCCCATCAAGTAGGTTATGTGATCTTTGGTTTATTAGTGTCCGTGCCCATCATCGTTGCTGGCAGTAAGGTAGTTCTTTATCTCATCGATCGATTCCCTCTGATTGTGACTGCGGGCGCAGGACTTTTAGGATGGATTGCGGGTGGCATGATGATGACCGATCCCGCACTCATTAAGCAGTTTGGTGAAGGCTTAGCGGATTACGCGACCATCGCTGGTATTTTGGGTGCGATTGGGGTCATGGCCGTTGGTGAATTGGTAAAGCGTAGCAGCAAAAAAGCCAGCACTTAATTAACTGACAACAAAATCAGATATTACTTACAACAACTTACCCCTCTGCAATGAGTTTTTATCCGATGATAGAGGCTCATTAAGGAGGGGATTTTTATGCTTAAAAATAATAAAGATGTAAATCAAAAAGGTTTTACCTTAATCGAAGTGATGGTCGTGGTTGCCATCATTGGTATCCTGGTTGCAGTCGCAGTGCCTCAGTATCAAGACTATATTGCGCGCGGTCGGGTGGTCGAGGGACTGAACTTAGCCTCTAGTGCCAAATTAGCAGTAACCGAAGCCTATGCAAGTAAAGGCCCTTCACCGATGGATCGAGCGACTCAAGAAGCCTTCTCATTTACGGTAACACGAAGTGTCAAAGAGATTGAGATTCTGGCCAATGGTGCAATTGCAATCGATTATCAAACTTCAGTAGCGCCAGATGGTAAAAACAGTTTGATCTTAATTCCAACGAATGAGCCAGATGTAGCGAGTCCGCGAGCCATTGATTTATCGCAAAGCGGTGTTGCCACTTGGTCGGGCGGTTGGTCGTGTCGTTCGGAGCAAACGAGCCTTCCGGCAAAGTTGCTCCCTGCAGAATGCAGGGCTGGTAAATAAGATAGCGATGGCGAGTTTTAATTAACTCGCCTTCCACTCCCCAGATTTACCACCACTCTTCTCCAGTAGTTTGATATCGCTCATGACCATACCTCGGTCTACTGCTTTGCACATATCATAAATCGTGAGTAGGGCTACTTGGACTGCGGTGAGGGCTTCCATTTCAACGCCGGTCTGCCCGGTTGTTTCTGCCCTGACTGTGCACTGAATAGTACTTGTTGCGGGCTTAGGCTCAAATTCCACGCTGACATGAGTAAGGGCAATTGGGTGGCACAGGGGAATGAGGTCAGAGGTTTTCTTGGAAGCTTGTATTCCTGCAATTCGGGCAATTCCGAGGACATCCCCCTTTTTGTGCCCTCCCGCCTGAATCAATTCATAGGTGGTAGCATGCATTTGAATACAGCCACTAGCAATGGCTATACGGTGTGTGGAGGCCTTATCGCCAACATCTACCATATGGGCTTGGCCGCTGGAATCAAAGTGCGTCAGTTTGTTCATAGCTTAGGTTTTACCATAGAGGGATGGGTATGCAATTGAGACGTATTTTGGCACTTTACTTAAGTTTGGTCTTGGGCGCCCCCTCTTTTGCCCAATCCAGCGGGGTGTCGGTTCAGCAAGACAATGCAGCAAAAGAGAACTTGGGGCGAGTTATTCAGTCTCCTGAAGCACGCTCTGTTCATTTGCCATCGCGTAATACCCTGCAATCGCAACCAACCCTTGTGTTACCCGATATGGGTGATCCAGGTGGGGGAGCCCTTAGCCCCTTAGACGAGCGTAAGATCGGCGAACAAATTATGCGGGAGATACGGCGTGACCCAGATTTCTCAAATGATTGGCCGATTTACGACTACCTGAATAATATGGAACGCCGTCTAATGCAGGCTGCTAAACGTCTGCAATTGGGGGGAGCAAATGCCCAAGGGAGTGCTGCGTATGACTACGAGGTATTTGCGATTAAAGATCCATCGATCAATGCATTCGCTTTACCCGGCGGGTTTATTGGCTTTCATACGGGTTTGTTAATTACTGCTGAAACTGACTCTGAAGTCGCCTCAGTCATGGGGCATGAGATCGGACACGTGTTACAGCGTCATATCGCTAGGTCTCTTGAGAAGCAGGGAACGAATTCAGTTATTGCGCTTGCGAGTATTGTGCTTGGCGCATTAGCAGCTGCAAGCAATCCAAGTGCTGCAGTAGGCTTAATTACTGGAGGTCAGGCCTTAGCGATACAAAATCAACTCGCATACTCACGTGATGCAGAACGAGAATCTGACCGAATTGGTTTTCAGATACTGCAAGCCAGTGGTTATGATGTCAACGGTGCCCCAGCATTCTTTCAGCGTCTACAAAAATTCTACGGCATCATGGATAGTGGTGTGCCTGCGTATGTACGCACGCATCCGCTCACCATTGATCGTATTGCAGATATGCAAGATCGAGCCCGCACGGTCCAGCAAAATCGGGTTCCTAGCAGCTTAGAGTTTTACTTAATTAAGGCTAGAGCACGGGTTGAGCAAAGTGGTAGCTCAAGCGGCTTATTTGATTTACGAAATATATTTGAGAGCAACTCCAAGCAAGCCGCACCTGAAAAGCAGATGGAAGGATTTTATGGTTTAGCCTTAGTTGCACAAAAACAAGGCCGTTTTGAGCAAGCGGAGGATTTCTTGCAAAAGGCGCGCGCTGTGGCGCAGAACGTACTTGCTCCAGGATCTCCGGTTCAGCGTCAAAGTTTATCGTTTGACTACACTGCTTCAGAACTCGCTTTGGCACGGGGTAAGGCCGAAGATGCATTGCAGTTTGCACAAAATGCTGCCAAAGCAGATCCATATTCATTCTCAGCAGTAGTTGCACGCGTTCGTGCAGATCTCAAGCTTGGTCGAACGAGTGATGCGATCACACTATTACGGACCAAAACTAAAGCGCAGCCTAACGAAACAATTTGGTGGGAGCTATTAGCAAGGGCGTATGACCAAGATAAAAAAATTGGTCTACGGCACTATGCTTTAGCAGAAAAGTTTGCTACCGAGGGCGCTTGGCCATCGGCCATTGAACAGTTACGCATTGCACGCACCGCTATTGGCACTGACTTTTACTTAGGCTCAGTAATTGATGCACGCTTACGAGCGTTTCAGAATCAATATCGCGAAGAGCAGAACGAGAAAAGAAAAGGCTAATGCAGCTCGTGTTGATCGTTTGGAAACTCAAAATCATCATCGTGTGAGCGGCTGGCATGTAAATGAGCAATCCGCCAACCCTTGCCATCTTGCATTAGAACTAAGGTAATGTTAATTAAAAAATCAGCCTCAATCTGCTTGGCTTCAAAGTAGACCGCCTCGGTAGAATCAAATACCGCAGCACCCATGGTGATGTGCTCAATACAAGCGATCGGTTCTAGATATAGAGGTTTATTTAACATCCGTTCGATCCCCGAGCGGATTTCAGCATGACCGCTGAGGCGATTTCCTTCAGGTAACACACAGGTGATCGAATCATCATCTAACCACAGTGCAAGGGCACCCTCGACATCCGCTTGGCGCAAGGTCTCACGCCATGCATCCACAACGTCATCTGGGTTTTGAAAAAGTCTGGCAAAACGCGGCATAGGAATCTTTTATTAATTGGCCTTCAGCATAGTGTAGACCTGCTCAGCCTCAATTTTAGTTAAACAATCAAGATGTCCTAAGGGACAGATACGTTGGTAGCAGGGACTGCACGTTAGACCAAGCCATATCACCTTTGCTTGCTTGGATAAAGGGGGTGTATGTTTAGGGTTACTGGATCCAAAAAGGGCAATTTGCGGAACAGATAGGGCTGCTGCAATATGCATGAGACCGGAGTCATTGCTAATAACTTGGATGCTTTGCGCAATCACTGCCATTGCTTCTTCAAGATTAATCACTCCACACCAATTATGGATTCGCTCCATTGCCTTACTTTGGTCTTGGATTGCTTGGCCAAGCACATGATCTGCTTTGCTACCCAAAATAATAATCTGCGCGTTGGCATCGGCGTGCAATATTTTGGTGGCCAACTCAGCAAAGTGTGAGCTTGGCCAGCGCTTTGCGGGACCATACTCGGCACCAGGCGCAAAGACATAAAAGGGTTTGCTACCCAATCCTTCTAAACGTACTTTTACTCTCTTAATAGCCTGATCGGTAATTGAAAGTTTAGGCTGTAAGCTAGGACCTGAAGATGGCAAAGAAGTTTCTGTGGCTTTAAGAAGACGAACATAGTGCTCTACCATTGGTGTGCGTGCTTGACGCGATGGATTGGTGAGGGTGTGATTGATAAGACCAAAGCGTAGCTCACCACGATAGCCAATACGTACTGGGATACCAGCTAGCCATGGAATGAAAGCAGACTTTAAGCTATTCGGTAGAACAAATACTCTGTCAAACTGTTTTGCTTTAATTTGTTGGGCCACTGAGCGACGCAGACCCCATTGCAAAGCACCATGCTGAAAATCAACCTCGATAATTTCTGTGACCTCACTACAGGCTCGATAGATAGGGGCGACCCAAGGTGTGCAAAGGACAGCAATGGATTGAGTGGGTTTAGTTTGTTTAAGCGTTGCGAGCAAAGGCTGCGACATCACAGCATCACCAATCCAATGGGGGGCGATGATGAGAGTACGTTGCATAGAAAAAGCCCTCTTTGGAGGGCTGCAATTAATGGCCGTGAGGCTCAGTGCCAGGGATCAGTCGGTACACCGTACCGCAATATGGGCAACGCACTTCGCCGGTTTCTAGAATATCTAGAAAAACGCGTGGGTGATAGTTCCAAGAGGGGGTATCTTTGGTGGGGCAATGCAATGGCAAATCCTTGCCATGAACCATCACTGCATTAACTTCATTTAGCGCACTCATTATTATTTAGATAGGGCTTAACCATGCACGGTAACGGTCATTTCTGCCATATACAGTATCGAAGAACACCTCTTGAATTTGCTGAGTAATCGGGCCGCGCTTACCATCGCCAATGGTGCGATCATCGAGCTCACGAATGGGGGTCACTTCGGCAGCGGTTCCTGTAAAGAAGGCTTCATCTGCTGAATACACCTCGTCTCGGGTAATGCGTTTCTCACGAACTTCGAAGCCCAAGTCCTTCGCAATTTGGATAATCGAATCACGGGTAATGCCATCGAGACACGATGCAAGGTCAGGAG
The DNA here is from genome assembly GCA_002292975.1 of Polynucleobacter sp. UBA962. Taxonomy (GTDB): domain Bacteria; phylum Pseudomonadota; class Gammaproteobacteria; order Burkholderiales; family Burkholderiaceae; genus Polynucleobacter. Next base: position 9,512 of record DBCI01000062.1, read on the forward strand.
TAAAAACAATGCCATTGCGAACCATAAACATATTTTCACCAGAACCCTCGGATACATATCCCTCGGTATCCAAGAGTAGTGCCTCATCATATCCATTAGCAGCAACTTCTTGATGCGCAAGAATAGAGTTAATGTAATACCCCGAAGCCTTTGCTCTTACTAAAGAAGAGTTAACAAAATGCCGAGTAAAGGAGGAGGTCTTGACTCGGATCCCTTTATTGAGACCGTCTTCACCTAAATAAGCACCCCATTCCCAAGCGGCAATAGCCGTGTGAACCGAGTTACCGGTTGGCGAGATACCCAGTTTTTGCGAGCCGATGAAAATAATGGGGCGAATATAGCAAGAGGCTAATTTGTTATCACGTACAACCTGAGTAATCGCTTGGGTAATCTGTTCTTCGGTGTAGGGAATTTTCATCTGAAAAATTTTCAGACCATTAAAGAGACGCTTGACGTGCTCCTTTAAACGAAAGATGGCAGTGCCATTTTGTGTTTTATACGCACGTATCCCTTCAAATACGCCCATGCCGTAGTGCAGGCTATGGGTTAGAACGTGAACATTGGCATCTCTCCAGGGGACGAGTTTGCCATCAAACCAAATAACTCCATCGCGGTCAGACATCGACATCTTAAGCACCTTTATATTGTGGGTAGGCTTAGCTAGCGCTAGAACACAGGCATTAGCCACTAAAAGCCTTATTGTAGAGCAGAGAAATGGTCAGGGCGGGCTTTGAAACTACCAAGCTAAAACGGGGGTTTCTATAATGGGTCTCTATCTATGCGCTCTGACCTAACCCATTCTAAAATCCCCTACTGGGGGTGGACACCTCTGCAACAGCAGGCCTGGCGCGATGGATTAAAAACGATGTCGACTTCCGCAGTGACCATATTTACTTGGGCTGTAGTTACGGGGTTGGCGATGGGCAAATCCCCATTGAGTACTGAGCAGGCCTTGGCAATGAGCCTTTGTGTATTTGCAGGTACAGCTCAGTTAGCAGCCTTGCCCTTGCTGGCGAGCGGGTTCTCGATTGGGACGATTTTAGTAACAGCCTTGGTGGTTAATCTGCGCTTCATTATTTTTAGTATTGGAGTTCAGGCCCACTTTTCTCATTTACCGTACTGGAGAAGGGTGATATTGGGTTATTTCACGGCAGACTTCGGTTATCTCATGTTCACGAGTCGCTTTACGGAAGTGCAGAGCGCTCAGGAGAAAAAGGCTGACGGCTTTTACCGTAGCTACTTTATGTATGGTCTGGCAACTGGAAATTGGACTATTTGGCAATCAGGTTCGATCCTTGGCATTTTGTTTGCCAGCCAAATCCCTGATAGTTGGGGATTGGAGTTTGCCGGTACGCTGGCATTAATTGCAGTAATAGTTCCCATGCTAGATCACCGAGCCGCTCGTTGGGCCGCCGGGGCTGCTGCAATCGTTGCGGTATTAGCGTTTGCATTGCCACTAAAGCTTAATCTCACCTTAGCAATTATTGCGGCGATTATGGTCGGAATCCTTGCGGATCGATCTCCGCGGAGGCCGAGATGAGACCTGATTCATTAGGCACATTAGAGATCGCCTTTTTAATAATGGGTATGGCCATCATTACTGCCCTAACCCGCTCCTTTTTTGTATTTTTAGGTGATCGAGTTAAGGTTCCTGAGCTCGTATTGCGGGCGATTCGCTACGCACCTTTAGCAGCGATTGTTGGCATTTTGGCCCCTGAGCTCTTATTGCCCCCTGGGGCCCTTGCGCTTAATGAGTTAGATTGGAAATTACCGAATATCTGGGGTGGCATCGCTGCTTTTGGGGTGTATTTTTGGACCCGTAAGATGTTACCGACACTATTGGTCGGAATGGCCGTATTTAGCTTAGTCCGCCACTGGCTCTAAAATAGCTGTCTATACCCCATCCTAGACCAATAACCCGTTTCTATGCCTATTCCGCTTCTGAAAGTTAAACGCTTAAATGAGCTTGCTGCTTCTGGTCAGCTAAAGGGAAAACGTGTTTTTATTCGTGCTGATTTGAATGTGCCTCAAGACGAGGCAGGCAATATTACAGAAGATACGCGGATACGAGCCTCAATCCCTGCAATTCAGATGTGCTTGGATGCGGGTGCCGCGGTAATGGTGACCTCTCATCTCGGCAGGCCGACTGAGGGGGCCTTTCATCCAGAAGACAGCTTGGCACCGATTGCACATCGTATTGCTGAGCTACTCAATCGAAAAGTTGCTTTAATTAGTAATTGGGTGGATGGAGGCTTTGAGCTTGCTATTGGCGATGTTGTCTTATTAGAAAATTGCCGAGTCAATGTGGGTGAAAAGAAAAATACCGATGCGTTGGCTAAAAAAATGGCTGCACTGTGCGATGTGTATGTCAATGATGCATTTGGGACTGCTCATCGTGCAGAAGCAACGACTCATGGTATTGCGCGCTTTGCAAAAGTAGCCTGTGCAGGCCCATTGATGGCCGCCGAGTTAGATGCTCTAAGCCGTGCTTTGGCAGAACCAAAACGCCCCTTGGTTGCCATTGTGGCTGGGTCTAAGGTCTCTACTAAGTTGACAATATTGAAATCATTGGCTGAAAAAGTGGATGAGTTGATTGTGGGTGGCGGAATTGCCAATACCTTTTTATTAGCCAAGGGGCTATCCATTGGGAAATCCTTAGCAGAGCCAGATTTAGTTAACGAAGCAAAAGAAATTATTGCGTTAATGGAAAAGCGCGGCGCGCGCGTACCCATTCCCGAAGATGTAGTGGTGGCCAATGAACTTTCTCCTTTGGCGCGGGCCAATCGAGTACCGGTTGACGAAGTGGCTCCAGATGACATGATTTTGGATGTGGGGCCGAAGACCGCCGCAAAATTATCGATGATGCTGGCTCATGCTGGAACGATTGTTTGGAATGGCCCTTTAGGAGTTTTTGAGATTGATCAATTTGGTGGTGGTACCAAAATGATTGCAGCGGCAATTGCGCATTCACCCGCGTTTTCAATTGCGGGTGGGGGTGATACTTTGGCGGCGATTGCGAAGTACGGTATTGAGAATCAAGTAGATTACATTTCAACTGGTGGAGGCGCTTTCCTTGAATTCCTCGAGGGCAAGACCTTACCCGCATTTGCCGTGCTTGCAGAGCGCGCGAAGGATTAATCATGCAACGAGCAACAAAAATTATTGCAACTTTGGGCCCCGCCTCCGAGAAACCCGAGGTCTTGCGCGACATGATCCGTGCCGGACTCAATGTGGTGCGCCTGAATTTCTCGCACGGTACAGTTGCTGATCATCGTGCGCGCTATGATTTGGTGCGCCAAATTTCAAAAGAAGTTGGTCAAGAGGTCGGCATCATGGCCGACTTACAGGGGCCAAAAATTCGGGTAGGTAAATTTACCGACGGCAAAGTTGTTTTAAAAGATGGCGCCCCATTTATATTAGATATCGCTTGCGAACTGGGTAATCAAGATCGTGTTGGTTTGGATTACAAAGATTTACCCAGGGACGTCAGACCTGGAGATCGATTGTTGCTCAATGATGGCTTGATTGTTTTGATCGTTGAGAAGGTGGTGGGTGGCGAGATATATACCAAGGTCGAGACCGGTGGACCTTTGTCAAATAACAAAGGAATTAATCGAGCCGGTGGTGGATTAACGGCCCCAGCGCTCACGGAAAAAGACATTCAGGATATGGATGCCGCGATCTCCATGGGCGTTGATTTTTTGGCAATTAGCTTTCCAAAGGATGGAGCTGATATGACCTATGCCCGTAAGCTTGCAGATGCCGCCAGTGTCAAGCATGGTAAGGGTAAGGCACGTTTAATCGCCAAGGTTGAGCGAGCCGAAGCGATTGCACCAGGAGCTCTCGAAAGTATCATCGCCGAGAGTGATGGGATTATGGTGGCCCGCGGTGATTTGGCCATTGAGGTCGGCAATCCAGCGGTACCGGCTCTTCAAAAACGGATGATTCGTTTGGCATTAGAGGCAGATAAGTTCACGATTACCGCCACTCAAATGATGGAGTCCATGATTAATGCTCCAGTGCCAACCCGCGCCGAGGTAAGTGATGTGGCAAATGCGGTATTGGATGGAACTGATGCAGTGATGCTTTCAGCAGAGTCTGCGACGGGACAATTTCCAGTCAAAACTATTGAGGCAATGGCAGCAATTTGTATCGAAGCTGAGAAATCCGAAGTTGTGAACCTCGATACTGATTTCTTGGATCAACGGTTTAAGCGAATTGACCAAGCGATTGCCTTGGGGGCTTTATTTACCGCACATCATTTAAATGCAACCGCGATTGCAGCCCTAACCGATTCAGGCTCAACCCCGATTTGGATGAGTCGTCACAATATTCGCGTCCCAATCTTTGCACTAACCAGTCGAATTGAAACCCAGCGTGCTTTAAGTACCTATCGCAATGTCAGACCCTTTAGCATTGAAGCAGGGGTTGATCGCGAATCGGCTTTGTTAGGGGTTGAGAAACGCTTAAAAGAATTAGGAGTTGCAAAATCAGGTGACACCATTGTGATCACTATTGGTGAACCCATGGATCAAGCGGGTGGAACCAATACATTAAAGATTGTAAAAGTTCGCTAGTCATGAACGCGTTGCACAGCACCTCAATTCGTTCTTTACCCTTGATCTCTAAGGGCAAGGTGCGCGATGTCTATGCTGTTGGCGATGATTGCCTACTAATGATTACCACGGACCGTATTTCAGCATTCGATGTGATCATGCAAGAAGCAATTCCTGAAAAGGGAATGGTTCTAAATCAAATGAGTAACTTTTGGTTTGCTCATTTGGCTCATGTCATCCCCAATCATTTGACAGGAATTGATCCAAGTACTGTAGTGGCTTCCAATGAGATCGATCAGGTCAAGGGCAGGGCTGTTGTCGCAAAGCGCCTCAAACCTATTCTTGTTGAGGCGGTGATTCGTGGGTATCTTGCGGGGAGTGGCTGGAAGGATTATCAAGAAACTGGTGCTGTATGTGGAATTGTTTTACCAGCTGGTATGCAAAATGCCCAAGTTTTGGCAGAGCCTATTTTTACTCCGGCAGCAAAAGCTGAAATGGGTCAGCATGATGAAAATATCTCATACGCGGAAGTAGAAAAACGAATTGGTTCGGAGCTTGCCAAGAAAATAAGAGAGACGAGTATTCGTTTATATCGTGAGGCTGCTCAATATGCTTTAGAAAAGGGCATCATCATTGCTGATACTAAGTTTGAATTTGGTTTGGATGAAAAAGGGCAGTTGGTTCTCATGGATGAAATTCTTACTGCGGATTCTTCGCGCTTTTGGCCTGCCGCAACATATCAAGTTGGAGCAAACCCGCCATCCTTTGATAAACAATTTTTGCGTGATTGGTTAGAATCCGTGCGGGTAGATGGCAAGCCGTGGGAAAAAACGCCCCCCGCACCTCATTTGCCGCCTGAAATTATCAACAAAACTGCTGAAAAATATCGCGACGCATTACATAGGCTGACCCAATAGCGCACATGACGCTAGGAATGCAAAGACTGCGATAATAGAATTTTCAAGCCCCCTTGGAGAGTCAATGGCCAATCAGGTTCTGGTAGGAGTTGTGATGGGATCGAATTCCGATTGGGATACGATGCAACACGCTGTTCAGATACTGGAGCAGTTTGACATACCCTATGAAAAGCAGGTTTTATCTGCGCATCGTATGCCCGATGATATGTTCACCTATGCTGAGCAGGCAGAACCTCGGGGGCTAAAGGCAATCATTGCTGGCGCAGGTGGTGCAGCTCATCTGCCAGGCATGCTGGCATCGAAGACAATTGTGCCTATTTGGGGCGTTCCGGTTCCCAGTAAATATTTACGTGGCGAGGACTCCTTGTACTCGATTGTGCAAATGCCAAAGGGGGTACCAGTTGCTAGTTTTGCTATTGGAGAAGCTGGTGCTGCAAATGCGGCTTTGCATATTGTTGCCATGTTTGCAAGTGCTGATAAAAATTTGGCAAAACGATTACATGATTACCGGGCAAAGCAAACTCAAGCTGCACAAGCAATGCAACTGCCCTAAACGGGAAAGTAGCCCATACTCACTATGCGAAGTCTGAAAGCTCTGTATGACTAATCGGTCACCAATCCTACCGCCCGCTTGGCTAGGCATATTAGGTGGAGGGCAGCTCGGTCGAATGTTTATTCATGAGGCTCAATCCCTTGGTTATAAGGTCTGTGTTTTGGATCCAGACCCTCTGAGCCCTGGTGGCGCAGTTGCTGAGAAGCATTTATGCGCAGATTATGGTGATGAGAAAGCCTTAAGTGAGATGGCTAAATTATGTGCAGCGGTGAGTACAGAGTTTGAGAACGTGCCCGCAAAGACCCTTGACTACTTTCAGGATAAGGGGATATTTGTTGCTCCAATGGGACAGTGTGTTTCGATTGCCCAAGACCGTGTTCTTGAAAAAGAATTTCTTCAGCAATGTGCTGCGTCATCGGGGATTGGGCCGGTTCCGTACCGCGTTATTCAATCGCAAAATGATCTAACAACAGTTCCAGGCCATTTTTTTCCTGGGATTTTAAAAACGGCCCGAATGGGGTATGACGGTAAAGGCCAAACGAATGTTGCAAATACGAATGAGCTTGTTTTAGCTTGGCAAGAATTTGGTGGAGATGTATGTGTATTCGAAAAGAAAATGCCTCTTGCCTTTGAGGTTTCGGCATTAGTTGTGCGTGCTCACGATGGGGAGAGCACCGCTTACCCCATCGCAGAGAATATCCACCGCAAGGGTATTTTGCATACCAGTACAGTACCATCTCCTTCCTTAGCCAAACATCCTGAGCTGTCTAAAAAAATTATTGCAGCGAGTTTTGAAATCGCCAAGAAGATGGGGTATGTGGGTGTTCTATGCGTTGAGTACTTTATCTTGCAGGATGGCTCAGTGGTCGTTAATGAGATAGCTCCTCGCCCTCATAATTCTGGGCACTACACCATGGACGCCTGCGTAACAAGTCAATTTGAACAACAGGTTCGCGCTATGGCCCGCTTACCTTTGGGTGACGTTACTCTTATGGAACCCGTCGCTATGTTAAATATTCTGGGAGATGTTTGGTTTGATCAGGATCAAGTTGTCGAGCCTGCCTGGCATCATGTGCTTGCCCACCCCAGTGCAAAGTTACACCTTTATGGCAAGGCTACGCCCAAGATAGGACGTAAGATGGGACATATCAACTGTCTGGGTAAGGGCATTCAGGAGGCAAAAGATGCCTGTACAGCAGTTGCCCATGATTTAGGTATCGCACCATAATCGTTACATTCATTCGAGAAGCACTTGTCTGAATCCGTCATCCGCGCCGTGAATGAACTGCGCTCAGGCAAACTAGTTGCTATCCCAACGGAAACCGTATACGGCTTAGGAGCTGATGCCAGCAATCCTTTAGCAATACAGCGGGTTTATGAGCTCAAAGGACGACCAACTGATCACCCTCTAATTGTTCATGTTCAGGCACCGCTAGATCATTCGCAAGATAAGGCCCGCGACTGGTTAGACATCTTAAGCCCATGGGTGAGGCATATTCCGGAATCAGCCTTCACTCTCTTTGAGCACTTTTGGCCTGGACCATTGACTTTAGTGTTTCAGAAAAGTCGTATGGTATTAAATGATGTAACAGGAGGTCAAGAAACGATTGCTATTCGCTCTCCCTCCCATCCACTAGCCCAGGAGTTATTAAGAGTATTCGCTGGAGGTATTGCAGCACCTTCGGCAAATCGCTTTGGCAAGATTTCACCGAGTTCTGCGGCACATGTTCGTTCGGAGTTTAAACATCATCCAGATTTAATGATCTTAGACGGTGGAGACTGTCAGTTTGGTATTGAATCGACAATTTTGGATGTCTCTGGGAATGGCCAGCCACGCCTACTTCGGCCAGGTAGCATTAGTCCAACACAGATTAAAGAGGCAACTGGCATAGATGTTTCTATTGATCCCATAAAAGATCAGAAGATGCCACGTGTTTCGGGTAGTCTAATGGCACACTATGCACCCAATACACCTCTTCATTTATATCAGACTGAGGAGTTGAGCGCTTACTTACATGCGCTGAAGCAAGCAAAAGTACTCGATCAGGCTACTGCTTTAGTGGTCTGGGAAGACATAAGTTCTCAGGATCAAGACCTTTTCAACGAGCTTACTAAGCACAACAAGCAAAGTAAGTTGATCTCGGTGCCAAAGGAGCCGATTGCGTTTGCTCATGGTTTGTATCGCTTACTGCGTCTTCTGGATCAATCTCAGTATCAGCAAATTTACATCCCAAGCCCACCCAACACAGAGGAGTGGGATGCAATACAGGATCGGCTTCAGCGCGCTTCTTTTGGGTCGGGTCCGTCCTCTAGTAGCCACGCAAGCAACTGATCATGAATTTCTTGTCCACGATTGGCTTTAGGATCATTAATAAATGACGTGACTGCATAAATACGACCAGACTTACTAAAAACGTACCCAGAAATATTTCTTACATAATTAAGGGCGCCAGTTTTAATGCGTACTTCAGGTCTTTTCTTTAGATGTAAAAATTTCCGTAATTCTTTACCAAGACGATGTCGTACTGTCCCCTCAGCCCCCGCTAGAGGTAATGAGTCAATAAATAC
>DBCI01000062.1:18231-18887 GCA_002292975.1 Polynucleobacter sp. UBA962
GATAAGCCCTGTTGCGCAAGCCAAGCCTGAACAATTTTCTCACCACCAGCAATATCTGCTGGCTTGCCGATCTTCTCCAATGCAAGCGTTAAAAACACTTGACGTGCCATGACATTATTGGAAAACTTATTGATATCTTGTGAAGCCTCGGCAAGATTGAGACCTTCAAAGCTTAGTAGAGGGCGGGCGTAAACGGGGACTGTCCCAGATTGACCACGCGGAGATTTCACCCAACTTCCTCCGGCATCTTCCCATGCGGCAGTAAACCCAAGAGTAAAAAAAGTATTAGGGTCAAATTTGACAACGTTATAGCCCATGCTCTTACAGTTTTTAGAATACTGACCTTTAAACGTAGCAACCCACTGAATTGCTGATTGGTTCTTGATTTGGTTACCAGAAACTAAATTGGGATCAGGGGTTAACTCAAGGCTAATATCACGATTGTTCGCGTCACACTGATTTGAGTTAATTGAAATATTATTTTGAATGCTTAAACGCGCGAGTCTAGGCGTGTAGGTAATATTAAGGGCGTCACGATTCTTATTCGGATCAATCTTAAAAGAGAGTGTCCGAAATGAATATAAGAGTGGATCGGGCGCTACGTTATAAGATCGTAATGATTCGCCATCAATCGTCTGGTCTTCCATGACTTGAGG
>DBCI01000062.1:18958-21452 GCA_002292975.1 Polynucleobacter sp. UBA962
TCACGTAATTTATTTGTTAGTTTTGATAGCTCCTCCGGAATCAATTTAGGATCACCGTGGCCTAAAAAATAGATATTACCTTTAAGTGTTCCATTTTTTATTACACCATCCGTAAAAAGATCTGTTCGCCAACGATACTTGGGTCCAAGAATATCTAGCGCGACTAAGGTTGTCAGTAATTTAATGGTTGAAGCGGGATTCATACTAACTTCGTCACGCCAAGTCAAAATAGTACGAGATTGTGATTTTGGATTGGTCGAGACTGGAATTTCAGTCACGGAAATACTGATCGAATCCTTACTGATGCCGCTGCGCTTGATAGCTTGCTCAACAGATTGAGGTATCCGATGCGAGCCACGTTCCGATGATTGCGCTGCAGCATAGCGCCCTGTCAGAATAAAGGTAAAACAAAGGCATAGTAAAAACCCTAGATAGGGTAACAAACCTATCAATTTTGATGGTTTTACTAAGAACATATTCATTATTTGTTTAGTTTGTCAAAAAGTATTTACAGATTTCTTGAATTAGTTTGATAGGATAAACGGATAGATGCAATTTGAACTGAAATAATGGCTGACCCCCTAATTAAATAGCAACGAGAAAAGACAAAGGAAATCTATCATGACAAAAGCAGACCTCGTAGATGTGATTGCAGACGGCGCAGATTTGAGTAAAACAAAAGCAGAAGAAGCTATAAATTTACTGTTAGAAGCAATCAAGACCAGCGTTGCAAACGGTAATACTGTTCAGCTTGTTGGTTTTGGCAGCTTTGCCTTAGGCGCGCGCGCAGCTCGTATGGGCAGAAATCCAAAAACAGGGGAAGCAATAAAAATCGCAGCATCCAAAACTGTTAAATTCTCAGTTGGTAAGGCGTTCAAAGATACAGTAAACAAGCGATAGCAGATCTAATACATCCAATCAGAACCTAGAAAAAATGGATTACGATTGGAAGGTGCTGACTATAACTTTTTGAGTTGAAGTATTTGGTTCTCCAGGTTCAAATTATTATCGAGCAAAGCCTGCCTAAATAGAGATATTCTTTCAGCAATTGCTTGACTAGACCGTTCTAAATCAGAGCAGCATTGATGCAAATCATCGGCCTGACTTAGTAGTGCCCCACCTTTCACCTTATGCAATAAGGAATTTAAAGTGCTGGCATTTAATAACCCAGAATCAGCATCTAAAGCAATCGTCAGCAGTGTCTCGTTTTGTACCTTCAGAACTTCCTCTAGAACTAGAATGCGAGTGTCATTATCGAGGCAAAATTTATTACTATTGGAGATAATGGCATCAGCACCAAGAAGATTAAAAATATGGTGTTCAAGAACCTCAAGACTTATTGGCTTAATTAGAACCGCATCCATGCCGGATTTAAGTAAAAAGTCTCGTGACTGATGAGCATAAATATCAGCTGTTACCCCAATAATAATTAATTTATGTTTTCCTGATTCTCGAATTTTCTTAACTAACTCAAAACCATGCATACCAGGCATTGAATGATCAGTAAGAACCAGATCATACGAATAATATTTCATCCTTTCAAGAGCCTCAGACCCACTAGAGACTTGATCTGCATTAATACCTAAAGTTTGTAACTGAATAAAAAGAACTTTACGATTTGCAGGATGGTCTTCGACAATCAGAGCACGAGTTTTTTCCCAAAGGTGCTGATGGTTACCGGAAGGAGGTTTAATAACTTCAGGAATCTCCAATCCTGTGCGAGAGAATGCTGTTATAAAGTGAACGTTGGTTCCGAGGTTGGGAATGCTCTCAATATTAAGTTGACTTTGCATTAGGTTGATAGCGTGATTGCAGATACTAAGACCAAGCCCCGTTCCCGGAGTAGACGCATGGCTTGTAGTAGTGTGAGAACCAACTTGCTCGTATGGTTTTAAGGCCCGCTCTATATCCTCTTTGGCCATACCAACGCCATTATCAATAATACGAAATTCAATTAATTGGCCTGCATGGTCATTTGCCAAAATACGAACATCAAAAAAGACGACGCCTTCTGCAGAAAATTTAATTGCATTACTCAAAAGGTTTTGGAGAACCTGCCGTAAACGTAATGGATCAATCAATAAAACATCAGCTATTAAAGGATCAATATTTGCAACCAGAGAGACTCTTTTATTTTCAGAAAAAATAGTAAACGTTTGGTTTATCTCATGCAGTAATTGCTTTAAATTGGTAGGCTGTAGTTCTAGTATGTATTTACCAGCTTCGATCTTTGACATGTCGAGTACATTATTCATAATCCCCATTAAAGATTGTGAAGATGTATTAGCACTCTCTACAAGATCTTTTTGTTCTGGAGTGAGGTCAACTCTTCTTAAAAGTAACTCTTGAACTCCAATTACGGCATGCATTGGAGTTCTAATTTCATGACTCATGGTTGCTAAATAGTCTGATTTAGCAGCACTAGCCGTATTTGCTTTATTAGCAATCGCAATGAGGGTTGCTTCCTTTTGAGCAACCTTTTTACGATAGTAGA
>DBCI01000062.1:21522-31365 GCA_002292975.1 Polynucleobacter sp. UBA962
ACTTTTCCCCATCGATTCGTGTTTCGGTTCTAGGGGACTCAATCCTGCGGTTGAGGTAAGGCCACCCAATACCATTGGATTAATGGTGTGCAGCGATTTTTGAATAATTGAGTTCAGAATCTTGTCATGTTTTGCGATCAGCCATCGGTAAGCAAAGGGATGATTGCCCCAAGGTTTAATTTCTAATCGATACAAATAGAGTTCCTGGCTAAGTGCACTTGCCAAACGAAGGGGCATGATGGCTAAATCTGCTTCACCTTTGATAAGCTTTTCCACTAAGAGTCTGGACGAGCTAATTTTTATAGCATCCGGTTTACTATTTACTAAGTCATAACCACGGTCAAAATATACAACTTTTTGAGCATGCTGATGGTGAGATTCACTAGTTGAAATAGGTTTTATTGCCACATCATGGCCCCAAAAAATGGGATCCGATATAAAACCTATATCAATCTCTTTAGAGCTTAAATCGGGATCGATGATAAATTGAATTTGCTTATTTTTTAATTGGTCGTGAACATCAATATTCGAGGTTCGCCAAATCGGTTGGAAATCTAATCCCGAACAGTCCTTTAACTTTGCCAATAAGCTTGGATAAATTCCGCTTATCCAGTAATCCCGATATTTCTCATGGATACTAAATTTAATGATCGGATTTTTTTGGATCCACTGGCGCTCACTCGTTGTAAAGTTTGGGATATTTTCGTCGGCTTTTGATATAAAAGGCCATAGAAAAATGCACAGCATGAATACTGATAAAAATATATTTTTTAAAAGTGCGATTTTTTTCATGCTGTGCATCCAATGTTCACCCTTCAATCAAGCTATTTTTATGACAGAAAGCAATTAGATCTGTAATGCCATTGATGCTTAGCTTTTCAAATAATCGATGTTTGTAGGTAGCTACTGTTTTATTACTGATATTGAGATTTGTTGCCATTTCTAGATTACCCATGCCGCGGGTTAAAAATTTCATGACTTGTATTTCACGATCAGAAAGTGAATCCAATTTTTCTTTGTCACTGAGGCCAGATCGACCATTGCGTGCAGTAGAGAAAAAGGTGTAGCTCTGAGAAACAGCAACACATGCCGCCAAAATAATATTGGCATTTGCCGTTTTATTAACATAGCCATGACCACCGATAGAGCGAACTCTACCCCCATAAATTTGCTCATCCATGCTAGATAGCACAAGAATCCGAATGTTTGGATATGAGATTGAAATGCGACGGATTAGATCAAAGCCATCTGTTTTTGGCATATCTAGATCTAATATAAGAATATCTGGATTCGTTTTCTTAATTTCCTTAAGACAGTCTTCACCATTGATGGCTTGACCGACCACCTCAAACAATACTTGATTCAAAAGCATTGATCGCAAAGCCATTAACATAGCCGGATGATCATCGACTAACAGTACTTTATTACTCATTACAGGTCTCCTTGTGGTTTGGGTTTTTCAGTTGTTTGAATTGAGAAGAGTGCTTTACCGATTCGACTATCTTGCACATTGACAATCTGGTGACGAGTGACAGGTGTCAGCATCAGACTTCCGTAGCAATAATCAATGCCTAATTGATATGCGATTTCGTTATCGTGGACAAAAGTCACATGACTAAGGCCAATCTTGCAACCCCATTTCTTAAATGAATTAATTTGTTCGATTAGTTCGTTAATTTGGCTTGATTCACTATTCCGTAGACGTTCAGCATGAAGGTGTACTGCCTCAAATTGAAAATCGACGATAAGTTTGACTGTATCGGGGTCTCCTTCAAAGTTGAGCCAATGAAATAGCACACCAAGACGGTGTAAACGGGCAATACCCTGGATTGCTGCAGTTGATTCAGAGGGCTTCTGAAGCAGACCAATATTGATCAGGCCGATGGGTAGTCTTGAATTTAGAACGAGGTCGCAAAGAGCATCGACAAAATGAGTTGTTTGTAAGCTCTCTGTATTAATGGGCAAAATCATGGGAATGATGCGATTACTACATTGCCAATAATGAATGGCATCAATCCCTTCTAGGCAATGCCGCAGAATCGTATTGGCATGAGCATTCATCAAAGGTCGATATAAAACTCCTTTTAAGGAGCTGCCCGGTAAGTTAAAGATGGGTTCATAGTGAGTGCCTCGATAGGGGTTTTTAGATGGATTAATCGATCCACCCCCCTCTAAATCCCCAAGCTCGCCCTTTGACATGGCGTTTTGCCAGTCGCTTTGTTCGATATCCCTCAGTTCTCGAAAGGGCTTATTCCTCCAGCTCATGACTAAGTTGTAAATCCGTGATTTTGGGCTCATTTATCTCTCCAATTTGAGTTCAATCAGTCTATGCAGACCTCAGGGTTTAAGAAAGGGCATATTGCTGATTTATCTGTAGGAAATTTCCTACAAATAGGGGTTTAACAAGGACCTCTATGAAATCTAAGGCCCTTTAAAGGCTTATTTAGGAAAAACCCTTGAAAACCTTTGGTTAAGACCTATATAATCAGCACTCGCTACACAAGAGTGCTAATAAGTGATAAGTGTTTATATCTAATAAGAAAATAAACATATAAATCATGATCTTAGCAATTTGTGCAGGGATTATAAACCATGCATTTAGGTCATTTTAATTAGTTAACACTTACTAACATAGGAGAAGGAATGAATCTGCGTCCTTTACACGATCGCGTAATCATTAAGCGTCTAGATCAAGAAACAAAAACCGCCTCTGGGATTGTTATTCCAGACAATGCTGCTGAAAAACCAGATCAGGGAGAAGTATTAGCAGTTGGCCCTGGAAAGCGTGACGACAGCGGTAAGTTAAATCCCCCGGATGTCAAGGTTGGAGAGCGCGTACTCTTTGGAAAATATGCGGGTCAAACCGTAAAAGTCGACGGTGATGAGCTTCTCGTAATGCGCGAAGAAGACATCATGGCTGTTGTTCAGAAGTAATTCAGTCTTAAGAAAGGAATTTAATCATGGCAGCAAAAGATGTAGTGTTTGGCGATAACGCCCGCGTCAAAATGGTTGAGGGTGTCAACATCCTTGCAAACGCAGTAAAAGTCACATTGGGACCTAAAGGCCGTAATGTGGTTATTGAGCGCTCGTTTGGTGGTCCAACAATCACCAAGGACGGCGTTACAGTTGCAAAAGAAATTGAACTGAAAGATAAGCTCCAGAACATGGGTGCTCAAATGGTTAAAGAAGTTGCTTCGAAGACCGCTGACATTGCTGGTGATGGAACAACAACCGCGACCGTTTTAGCCCAATCGATTGTGCGTGAAGGTATGAAATACGTCGTTGCCGGTCACAATCCAATGGATCTAAAGCGCGGTATTGATAAGGCAGTCAGCGCAGCCATTGAAGAGCTTAAGAAGATTAGCAAGCCTTGCACCACCACTAAAGAAATTGCCCAAGTTGGCTCAATCTCAGCAAACAGCGATGAAAGTATTGGCAAGCGCATTGCTGAGGCAATGGAGAAGGTTGGCAAAGAAGGCGTAATTACAGTAGAAGATGGCAAGTCTTTAGAAGACGAGCTAGAAGTAGTAGAGGGCATGCAGTTTGATCGCGGATATCTTTCCCCATACTTCATTAATCAGCCTGAGAAGCAAACAGTCGTTTTAGAAACCCCATACATTCTGCTGTTTGATAAGAAGGTCAGCAACATTCGTGACCTCTTGCCAGTATTGGAGCAAGTTGCAAAATCCGGACGCCCATTAATGATTATTGCAGAAGATGTTGAGGGCGAAGCATTGGCTACGTTGGTTGTAAACAATATTCGCGGGATTCTGAAAACCTGTGCTGTGAAAGCCCCTGGTTTTGGCGATCGTCGTAAGGCCATGTTGGAAGACATCGCCATATTGACCGGCGGTCAAGTGATTGCTGAGGAAGTTGGTCTAACACTCGAGAAAACCACACTAGAGCACCTTGGACAAGCAAAGCGCGTTGAGATTGGTAAAGAAAACACCATCATTATCGATGGATCTGGTGATAGCAAAACGATCGAAGCACGTGTCAAAAACATTCGTGTGCAGATTGAAGAGGCAACCAGCGACTATGACCGCGAGAAGTTACAAGAGCGTGTTGCTAAATTAGCTGGCGGAGTTGCTGTTATCCGCGTAGGCGCTGCAACAGAAGTCGAGATGAAAGAGAAAAAAGCGCGTGTCGATGATGCCTTGCATGCAACTCGTGCAGCAGTTGAAGAAGGCATTGTTCCTGGCGGTGGCGTCGCTTTAATTCGTGCAAAGCAAGGCATTATTGGCCTCAAAGGCGACAACGCTGATCAAAATGCAGGAATTAGTATCGTATTGCGTGCGATGGAGGAGCCCCTCCGCATCATCGTTTCAAACGCAGGTGATGAAGCAAGCGTGGTAGTAAATGCTGTTGCTGCAGGTAAGGGTAACCATGGTTACAACGCTGCAAGCGGTGAGTATGGTGATCTAGTAGCTCAGGGTGTTATCGATCCTACTAAGGTCACTAAGACTGCATTGGTAAATGCCGCTTCTGTAGCCGCGCTCTTATTAACTACCGATTGCGCCATTTCAGAGAGTCCAAAAGATGACTCTGCAGGCGGCGGTATGCCAGGTGGTATGGGTGGCATGGGCGGTATGGGTGGTATGGATGGAATGATGTAATCCCATCAGTCCAAAAACTAAGGGGCAGCTTCGGCTGCCCCTTTTTTATTTATAGAAAAGGTTTTTTGTGAAATACTTAAAGGTATCTCAACTAGGACCGTTATTTTTGAAAAAATTATTCATTACTCTGCTGGTTACAAGTTTTGTTGGATGCGCTCAAGTTAAAAAAGAGCCGATAAAAGAATCAACAGTTGAGCAAGAGACCACGGTAGTTGGCGATCAGTATTGGACGCTTGATTTCACTTATTTTTATAAAGGCAAAGAGACTCAAACGGTTATTTCGCGTTACGAGCATCGTAGAGATTGTTTTGAGGCAATGTTCAAGATGAAGAAAGAAGCCAGCCAGAAACAACATCATAGTGGCGGCGGCTACTGTAAAAAATTATTTGTTGACGGGCAAGAAAGAACCGATAAAGATCAATTAGGCTTCCGTTAGAACAAAACAGGGTAGATAGCTACCCTGTTTATATTGATCACTTAATTCATTAATCCACTGCTTTGACCATATCTTCAACGACCTTCTTGGCATCACCAAAGACCATCATGGTTTTATCTAAATAGAAGAGTTCATTGTCGAGGCCGGCATAGCCTGCCGCCATGGAACGCTTGTTCACAATAATAGTCTTAGCTTTGAATGCCTCCAAAATTGGCATACCAAAGATGGGGCTACCAGGAGTGCGTGCCGCTGGGTTAACCACGTCGTTTGCACCAAGTACTAAGACCACATCAGCTTGGCCAAAGTCACTATTGATATCTTCCATCTCAAATACTTGGTCATAGGGCACTTCGGCTTCTGCTAAGAGAACGTTCATATGACCAGGCATACGTCCTGCAACAGGGTGGATTGCATACTTAACTGTGACACCATGATGAATTAACTTCTCGGTTAATTCTTTCAGTGCATGTTGCGCACGAGCTACCGCTAGACCATAACCCGGAACAATAATGACAGTATCTGCATTGGTCATTAAGAAGGCAGCATCTTCTGCCGAACCCGTTTTGTAGTTCTTGGGACCGCTATCTTCTCCACCGACAGCAGCCTCAGCGCCAAAGCCACCCAGTAATACCGCGACAATCGAGCGATTCATGGCCTTGCACATGATGTAAGACAAGATCGCACCCGAAGAGCCAACGCAGGCACCGGCAATAATTAAGACAGGGTTATTTAGAGTGAAACCGATACCAGCAGCAGCCCAACCTGAATAGCTATTGAGCATCGATACGACTACTGGCATATCCGCGCCGCCAATTGGAATGATTAGGGTGATACCGAGGACTAGGGCGATTGCACACATGACCAAGAAGGCCGCATGGCTTCCAGTCAGGAAGTATGCAAAACCGGCGGCAACCATCAAGATAGCCATAATCAGGTTCAGTAAATGCTGACCAGAAAAGCTAACAGGCTTACCGCTAACTTTGCCCGATAGTTTTCCAAAGGCAATGATCGAGGCGGTAAAGGTAATCGCACCAATGAAGGCTCCAATGAATAACTCAATTTTCTGAGCACCAGAGTGATCTTGGGCTGGATTAAACACAGCTGCTATCGCAATCAATACCGCTGATAGACCAACGAAAGAGTGCATCAGGGCGACGAGCTCTGGCATTTTGGTCATTTGGACACGTTTTGCAGCAATGGAGCCAATGATGGCGCCGGCCACAATGGCAACACCAATTAACCAATAGACTGGTTTAAAGCTCGGAATTAAAAAAGTGGTAACGACCGCTAAGGCCATACCAATCATGCCGTAGGTATTGCCCTGGCGTGATGTAGTTGGAGACGATAGACCTTTCAGTGCCAAGATAAAGAGCACCGAACAGACTAGATAGGAAAGGGCTGTGATATTTAACATGATTAGATCTCTTCTTAGTTACCAGCCGCTTCGTTCTTGGGAGCCTTTTTCTTGAACATCTCAAGCATGCGTCGTGTCACCATAAAGCCACCAAATATATTGATCGAGGCAAGAAATACGGCAAGAGCGCCAATAAGGCTTGTTAGGGTGATCTCATCACCATTAATAATCTCGGTTTGCAAAAGAGCGCCCACGATAATGATTCCGGAAATGGCATTAGTTACTGCCATAAGCGGTGTATGCAATGCAGGGGTAACGTTCCAAACTACGTGATAGCCAACAAAGATAGCTAATACGAAAACGGTAATGTTTTGAACAGTCAATAGGCTTTGAATAGCAGCAGCATCCATTTTGGTTCCTTCAGAAATTAATTAGTGCGAATGGCTTGACCATCACGACACATCAGGCAAGCGGCAACGATGTCATCATCTGCAGCAGCAGGTATTGCCAACTGCGCTTCTTTATTAATGATGAGCTTCATAAAATCAAGCAAGTTACGGGCATACAAGGCAGATGCATCGGCAGCCACCATACTGGGAAGATTGGTAAAGCCTACAATCTTTACGCCATGGTGATTCACAATTTTATCCGCTTGAGTGAGAGGGCAATTACCAGAACCGTTCTCTCCTCGACCAGCGGCGATATCGATCACCACAGAACCAGGCTTCATTTTGCTGACCGTATCGCTATGTAATAAGACCGGAGGCTTACGGCCAGGGATTAATGCGGTCGTAATCACAATATCCGCTTGGATCGCTCGTTCGGCTACAAGGGCCGCTTGACGCTTCATCCAAGCCTCTGGCATTGGACGTGCATAACCACCGACACCTTGGGCAATCTCACGCTCTTCATCGGTCTCATAGGGAACATCCACAAACTTAGCCCCAAGAGACTCAATTTGCTCCTTAGCAGCAGGACGCACATCGGAAGCTTCAATGACGGAGCCCAAACGCTTTGCAGTGGCAATCGCTTGTAAACCAGCAACCCCGGCGCCCAAAATGAGTACGCGCGCTGCTTTGACGGTACCTGCAGCGGTCATTAGCATCGGCATAAAGCGTTGATATTCATTGGTAGCAACCATCACTGCTTTATAGCCTGCAATATTGGCTTGGGAAGAGAGTACATCCATGCTCTGAGCACGGGTAGTACGTGGCGCCGCTTCTAGGGCAAAGGCTGTAATACCTTGGCTTGCCATGGCTTGGATGCCAGCATTGTCAAACGGATCCAGCATGCCTAACAAGACAGCACCCGATTTCATTTGCTTTAGTTCAGCAGATTCTGGCGCACGAACTTTTAGAACAATCTCAGATCCTAAGGCATCGGCAGCAGAGCCAATGCTCGCGCCTACCGCCTCATAGGCGGCATCGGGTTGGCTAGCACCCACGCCAGCACCCGCCTGAATTAAGACCTGATGGCCTTGGCTAATTAATTTTTTGACAGTTTCGGGGGTTGCGGCAACACGGGTTTCCCCAGCCCTCGTTTCCAGCGGCACTCCAATGCGCATGGCTAATCTCCAGAAGCAACGATTTCTAAAAAAGGATCTATTTTAATAAATAAGCCATGCCTTGTGAGCTAGCCTGCCCAGTCTCCTGTATATCCCTTTGGCCAGACTATGACCGAGACTTTTACAATATGAGCGTGAATCAATTATTCTTATTTTCGCACTTTTTTAATGGTTAGCCCTAATATCCAAAGCCCCGTCCCCCAAAGCCCTACCAGTAAGGCTTTGGGCCATAACTCTGCCGCGCAGAAGGTAGTGGTGGGGATGTCTGGCGGGGTGGACTCTTCGGTAGCGGCATGGCTTCTTAAGCAACAGGGCTATGAGGTCGTAGGCCTTTTTATGAAGAACTGGGAAGACGACGATAGCGAGGAATACTGCTCGGCTCGTCAAGATTGGTTAGACGTGGTCTCGGTTGCCGATATCTTAGGTATCGACGTGGAGGCAGTTAATTTTGCTGCTGAATACCGTGAGCGGGTGTTTTCTGACTTTCTAAGAGAGTATGCTGCGGGTCGCACCCCAAATCCAGATGTACTCTGCAATGCTGAAATTAAGTTCAAGGCATTTTTGGATCATGCCATTAGTTTGGGTGCTAATTTGATTGCGACAGGGCACTATGCGCGCGTCCAGCACCATGATCAGGAAGTGCAGTTGTTAAAAGCGGTTGATGCCACCAAGGATCAAAGCTATTTTTTACATCGTTTAACTCAAACGCAGCTATCCAAAGTGTTATTTCCTCTTGGCGAGATCACTAAAAAAGAGGTGCGACAAATCGCCGCAGATCTTGGTCTGCCAAATGCTCGTAAAAAAGATTCCACCGGCATTTGTTTTATTGGCGAGCGCCCCTTCCGTGAGTTTCTGAATCGTTATTTACCAAAAGTGCCCGGCCCGATCAAAAGTGTCGATGGCAAGGTGTTGGGGGAGCATATGGGCTTAGCTTTTTTTACCCTAGGTCAGCGCAAAGGGATTGGGCTTGGCGGTAGTCAAGACGGAACTGGTGATGCATGGTATGTGGCTCGCAAAGATATTTCTACCAATACCTTGTATGTTGCCCAAGGGCACGATCATCCTTGGTTATTGAGTGATACCTTATCGGCAATAGATACATCGTGGGTGGCGGGCTACGAACCCAAATTAGGACAATACAGTGCCAAAACACGCTACCGACAAGAGGATGCTGCTTGTACGATCACTGCCGAGCACGATAGTTCATTTGAACTACGTTTTGAGAGTCCCCAGTGGGCAGTAACGCCAGGACAATCTGCCGTTCTTTATGAAGGCGAACGCTGCCTTGGCGGTGGGATTATTACTCGCTAAGATTAAGCTGCTGGCGGGACTGTTTGCACAAAAGAAGGGCGCTCGGAAAGCCGCTCATAAAGCCCTCGTAGATTAGGGTATTGCGTTTTCCAATCGATGTCAGCAAAACGTAGCTCAAACCAACCCAATGAGCAGCCGACTGCAATATCCGCCAAACTAAATTGGTTACCATGACACCACTTCGCATCACCCAGTCCTTTCGCGATGGTTTTAAAACCATGATCAACCTTCTCCATTTGGCGATCTAACCACTTGGTACTTTGTTCGGATGGATTACGGAAGGTTTTTTCTAAGCGAACCAAAATACCAGCATCCGTTACACCATCGGCCAGCGCTTCCCAAGTTTTAACAGCAGCACGCTCACGACCCGTTGTCGGGATGAGCTTACCAACTGGACTTAGGGTGTCGATGTACTCCGCAATTACGCGGGAATCAAACATTGCACCACCATCATCCATCACTAGGCAAGGAACTTTACCCAGTGGGTTGAAGTCAGTAATGGTTGTTGAAGCATCCCAGACGTTATCTAGCACAAGCTCAGCATCTATTTTCTTTTCGGCCA
>DBCI01000062.1:31434-34427 GCA_002292975.1 Polynucleobacter sp. UBA962
TGCAGTATAGCAATCAATCGGCCATACGCGTCTTGCGGGAATCACCAAAAACTCCTGACTGGGCGTTTGTCACTAATGGCTTCATAAACCCATTAAAATCAAGATTCCATCACTTTGTAATGAGTCGACCTTGACCAAACTATCTCCACTGACTGCCCTTTCACCCCTGGATGGCCGATACGCCTCGAAGCTCGATGCCCTGCGCCCTTGGTTATCTGAGGCAGCATTTATGCAACAGCGCGTCGTTGTTGAAATTCAGTGGTTACTGGCGTTAAGTGAAGCAAAGCTCGCTAACATTCCCAGTATTGATGCAACTGATAAAACGTTTTTATTAAAACTGGCTGAGGATTTCTCGGAGGCCGATGCGGAGCGCATTAAAGCGATCGAAGCTGTTACTAACCATGATGTAAAAGCAGTGGAGTATTGGTTAAAAGAGAAGGTTGCAAAGCGCCCTAAATTACTCAAAGCTAGCGAGTTCATCCATTTTGCTTGCACGTCTGAAGATATTAATAACACTGCGCATGGATTAATGATGCGTGGTGCACGCGATCAAGTTTTATTGCCACAGCTAAAGAATATTCTTAAAGCACTAAATACCCTAGCAGTGAAGCATGCCAAATTGCCAATGCTCTCAAGAACCCATGGACAACCTGCGTCTCCAACCACATTAGGAAAAGAGATTGCTAACATGGCTAAACGCTTAGAGTTAGCCATTAAAAAAATTGCAAGTATTGCTTTTTTAGGAAAGATGAATGGCGCTGTCGGTAATTACAATGCCCATTTGGCGGCTTACCCCAATGTCGATTGGGAAAAATTCTCAAAGCAGGTAGTTGAGAAACGATTAGGTTTGCAATTTAACCCTTACACCATCCAGATTGAGCCGCACGATGGCATGGCCGAGTTGTTTGACGCAATTGCACGGACGAATACGATCCTCTTAGATATGGATCGTGATTTCTGGGCTTATATCTCACTGGGGTACTTCAAACAAAAAACAAAAGCAGGTGAGATTGGCTCCTCCACCATGCCTCATAAAGTAAATCCAATTGATTTTGAGAACTCCGAGGGTAATCTTGGTATCGCAAATGCCTTATTACGTCATTTAGCAGAAAAATTACCCATCTCGCGCTGGCAGAGAGATTTAACGGATTCCACTGTATTGCGTAATCTAGGCCCTGCCTTTGGCCACAGCGTGCTAGCGTATGACAGTGCCTTGCGCGGACTTGCCAAATTAGAGGTGAATGAGACTGCAATTAGTGCTGATTTAGATGATTGCTGGGAGGTATTGGCAGAGCCTGTACAAACAGTCATGCGCCGTTACGGCATTGAGAACCCTTATGAGCAATTAAAAGATCTTACGCGCGGCAAAGGGATTACTCGCGATGGCTTGCATCGTTTTATTAAGTCTCTGGCAATACCTGAGCCTGAGAAGAAGCGCTTGCTCAAAATGACCCCAAGCTCTTATGTTGGCAAAGCAGTTGAGTTAGCCTCGCGTTTAAAGTAATTAAATCTTTTGAGCGCTTCATCTAGTCAGGCAGCAAAATTTCCACTAGCCCTCTACTTTGTTTATGAGGCGCTTTGGCATGTTCTGATCCCCTTTGTACTTTTACGTCTTCTCTGGCGCAGTCGCAAGAATAGCGATTATTTAAAACACGTTCGAGAGCGTTTTGGGTTTTATGGCACTAAACCCTCTTTGCGCAAGGCTGTATGGATTCATGCGGTATCGGTAGGAGAGACCCGAGCCACTCAGGCACTAGTTGAATCTTTGTTAAAAGAGGGCCAGTCAATCCTGTTGACCCATATGACCCCAACAGGCCGCAAAACGGGGGCAGAGTTATACCGCAAGGCGATTGCATCGGGCCAATTACAGCAAGCTTATTTACCTTATGACATTTGTTGGGCGATTGAGGCATTCTTAAAACACTACCGCCCACAGCTTGGGCTTTTTATGGAGACCGAGGCATGGCCGGGATTTGTGTTTCGGACCAAGCAACTTGGCGTCCCCTTATTTTTGATTAATGCCCGTTTATCCGGTCGGAGTTTTAAGCGCGTTCAGCTCTTTGGTTCTGCAGGCAGATCCCTCTTTCAATCCTTTGTAGGCATCTTGGCGCAATCTGAGCCAGATGCAAAACGCTACCAAGCACTCGGTGTTAACGATGTCATCGTTACCGGTAATATGAAATTTGATGTGCCTGAGAAAGCTGCAAATCAATCTCTAGGAAAGCAGTGGAAGAGGGCTCTGAGAGAACAGGAACGTTTAGTAGTGTGTGCAGCTAGTACGCGGGCAGGCGAAGAACTCATCATGATTGACGCATGGAAGAAACTTCTTTCTGAATTCGGTTCTAAGATAAAGCCCTTGTTAATAGTAGTTCCTCGCCATCCCGAGCGTTTTACAGAAGTCGCTAATTTACTGTATCAATCGACCCTATCATTTGAACGACGTTCAAATTTGAGCGATCCACGCTCTAGTGCAGAGTTTGCTTCAGTGCCCCACTGGACGAATGTGGATGTATTGCTCGGAGACTCGATGGGTGAGATGGGAGCCTATTACAACGCTACTGATTTGGTGGTGATGGGTGGCAGTCTTTTGCCAACGGGCGGACAAAATTTGATTGAAGCCTGTGCCAATGGATGCCCGGTTATTTTAGGAGAACATACCTATAACTTCCAGCAGGCCAGTGAGGATGCAATTGCGTGTGGAGCTGCAGTACGAATTCCTGCAACCTTGCCCCATGAACTAGCTCAGTCACTAAGCGAGACCATTAAGAATCTACTAATAAATACTGTTCAACGAGAAATAATGTCGGCTAAAGCCTTGGAATATGCCTCAGTTCATCAAGGTGCAACCCAAAGAATCTTGGATCGACTTAGACCTGTGCTCCAAAGTTAGGATCCTCTGGCCGAGTAGTGTCATTTGCTTTACGCTCACCCTGAATAAGGTCCTCGCGCTTCACTCCAAGCCACATGGCAATTGCAGCTGCAACGAATACCGA